>CAZYDA010000022.1:0-11824 GCA_964645275.1 uncultured Dehalococcoidia bacterium
TTACGGTCCATTTGAGCCCTTCAAGCTGGATCTCCTTAAATTCCTCCGGGGATTTAAGATCAGGCATGAAACTTCTCCTTTGCGTCATCAGCGGCCTCCTTCAGTGTCCTGTCAGACGACAAATCAGGCTCTCCCAACGGGTTGGGGACCTCATCAACGACCTAGATCTGCTAGCCGAAGGGGCTCCTGAGGGAACAATACTTTAGACTTTCCAGCACCCGGGACATGGGGTTCATCTTCATATATGCCTATCTTTACTAAATCATAGAACGCCTGGCTCGCCACTGTCAACGCAAATTCCCTGGCCCTGATGTCTGGAATGATTAGGTCAGCCTGCTGCCCCCGAAGAGCTCCTTTAAGCGGGCTACTACTTCCTCTTCCCGACCCCCACCAAAAATGAAATAACCTCCAAATCGCTTCCTCAACTCCGAGGTCAGGATTTCTTTTACCCGAGGACTACCTAAAATTGGAGAAGGTTCAAGCAAGCACACGGGGAGGCCGAGGACTGCCAGGGCTAAGGCGATCATCTCCATCTGGGGGTTTATCCTGCCTGGCACCAGTGCCACCACAGGCAGAGCCCTTATACCCCGCTTGACTTTTATGGCCACCATCGAAAGGAGCTCTAAGAGTAAAGGAGTCTGGAGGCAATCCCCTAGGCGCTGATCTGGGGGCAAGTTGGCGGCACATCCCAGAACCACCACCGATATGCTCTCCTGGAGCAACTCTTCCCTCAATTTCTCCATAGAGGCAGCTAGCTGGCACTCCAAGATGAAGACGAGGCCCCCGCCCTCGGAAATGAGCTGAGCAACTCTGCTCGCCATCCTTCTCAGGGGGGTTCCCCTTCTGACCTTTCGTTCCCGGCAAAAACTCTCCGGCAACCAGGACTGACCTCGAGCAAGGAAATTCTCCATGATCCTTATGGCATTGGCGGCGGCCAGTCCGGCCAGGGAGACGGCGATTCCCTTTTTAAGGACCTCCTGGAGCGTGCTGCTCCCAACGGGCGAAGCCTCCTGGTAAGAAATCTGCAGGATGGCTCGCTCAATTCCTGTTGGGTTGACCCCTTGCTGACCCAGCAATTCCAGCTGTTCTGGACTCAGCTGGGACTCTAGGAAGGTGCGGGTTTTCCCCTCGAGCTCATCCAGCGCTTTCCTGGCGATCTGAGCCGCTTTACCCTTTGTTCCCCGGCTTAAGATCAGCTCAGCCAACTTACGGGCATAGGCCGCAAAGGAGGAGGTGCCCAAAGCCAGCCTACGTAAGTAGTTCCTCATCACCAGCTCATCAATTGAGAGCCCGCACCTTGCCACCTGTGGCTGCTTCGAGAAGGGATCAAAGCGGCAAGGACCCAGGCTGCAGTCCTGGCAGCAGATGCCCAGCATCCCAAAGCCACACTCAGGCAAAACCCGCTCCTTTTCCTTCATTCCTCCTTCCTCCGCTTTGTGCCCTCCGGCCTGGGGGAGGAAAACCTGCCTGACCCTCTCCTGCACCCCCACCCGGACTAGATCTTCAGCCTCGACAAAGCTTATGGCATTCGTCGGACACCAGCTTACACACCAGGGTATTTTCTCCTCTGGGCATTTGTCGCACTTCAAGGCTTTCTTAGCTTCCCTATCAGGGATTATCGCCCCGAAGGGGCAAACCATAACGCACATCCAGCAGCCAACACACTTCTCCTCATCTACCAGAATGAGTCCTTCAGCCGCCTTATGCATGGCTGAGGACATGCAGGCATCCACACAGGGCGGATGCTCACAGTGATGACAGGCAACCGGGAAGGGCTCCCGCTCGACTAATTCGACCTTTATTCGGCTCTGGGGGAGTGAGGGTTCTTCAATGGAGGCGAAAAGACTTCGAGAAACCGAGTGGTAGATGGCACAAGCCATCTCGCAGGAGCAGCACCCCAGGCACTTACTAGCATCTATCAGGAGGTCTCGCACTCTATCCACTGCCGAGGGCTATCGCAAAGATGACCTTACCACTATCCTGTGGCACCGGATTCCTCAAGGCCTCTTCCCCGCTGACGAAGAGAACGCCTCACTCCTCGCTCAGTCACCTTTCAAAGCCACTGCTATATTTCAAAATCAGCCGCCGCTTCAGACCCTCCAGTGACTCACCTCGGCCAAGGGATATCCTCTTACTCGTCTTACCAGCACAGATCTGGAAGCCGGCCAGATATTTCACTCTAACTACCGGCATCGAGCCTCAGGTCAAGTCAGCGAGCACCGGCCTTGATCAGCGAGGCAGCCCTGGGGTTCTTCCTCTTCAGGGCTTCCTCCTCCGAAAACCCGGCACAGAGCATGCAGACCCCCCTCGGGATAACGAAATGAGTCCGGCAAAAGGTTTTCCCGCAAATCCGGCAGCGGTAAGCTTCCACACCGGTGGTGCTCAAGGGGATGCGAGTCTTACAGATTCTACAAACTGGCATCTTACCCCCTATTCCTTCCGGAATTTAATTGTCCTTTCGTCTGCTCTTTGAGACAGCCTTGGCTGCCTCCGCCATCTTCTCCCGAGAGGTCACCAGTCCTTCATCTTTAAGCACCTTCAGCACATCGGTCATCCCAAGCTCTCTCAGCTTCTCCTCAGCTATGAAGCCCGCCTCCTTGTTCCACCCCCTTAGCTCATAATATTCATCTATTAGCTGCTCGAATCTCTTCCGGTCAAGCTTGATCCCCTTGGCCGGACCTGTGGGGATGGTCTCCTTAAAGAACCTCTCCGGGAGGGTGTCATCCTTCCTTCGCACCCCCCGCCGCAGGTTGATGGCCCTCTCCAGGGTGATTATCCGCTCCCCGACCTTCATCAGCTCCTCATAGCTCAGGTCTAGGCCCGTGGCCACTGAAAGCCAATCATGAAATTTGAGGGAGTGGGGCTTATCCTTGCGATACCCGTGCTTGTGGTAAAGCTCCGGAACTGGATACTGGATGTAGTAGGAAGCATGCATGAAGCGGCATATCCCCATGGAGTCGGTGATGGCCGCATTGTTCTCATGCCAGAATATCATCCGTGGTTTCCCCTCATAGCCACTCAAGGTGATCTCCGCCCCGAATAATTCTCTGGCTATCTCCTTGGGGGGGCGCTGCATCTCGAAAACTGCATGAGCTCTCAGGTGATCCGAGCCCCGGCTGGCCACGGCAAAGCCCAGCCCGAAGCCAAGCGATACTCGGGGATCAGTGGCGATGGTGTCCATGCGCTTGATGCAGCTGGTATAATAGGAGGAACCTCGACCCAGCTCCTGGGTGGCATAATAAGCGCCCTTGGCCCCCAGTCTCCCCAGGTATCCCTGGACGTTCCCTATTCGGTGGATGAGCTCTATCATCGCCTCAGTATTGCCAAAGCGAAGGTCCAGCCCCTCCGTCTCCTCCGGGCGCAGGATCCCCTCCTCGTAAAGCTCCATAAAGGTAGCGATCATGTTTCCGCAGGATATCCCATCCATTCCATAATCATTGGCCAACATGTAGGCATGAAAGACGGCTGCCAGATCGCTTACCCCACATTTGGACCCAAAGGCACAGGCCGTCTCGAACTCAATGTTACCCCGTGTCCCGGCATATTTCCCCGATTCCACCCTGCCGTACCTCTTGCACCGGTTAGGACAGGACATGCAGGCCCTCCCCGCCGGAAAGGGGGTTTCCCTGACGTTGTAGAGGTCCCTAAACCGCTCGCCGCTTATCTGGTCGGCCCCCTCAAAGTAAGTCTCACGGAAGTTCCTGGTGGGGAGAAACCCCAGGGCATTGCCCCACCCCATTACCACCAGAGTTCCCAGGGCAGGATGCTCCTGAGTTTTAAATCCTGGGTCGGTGAGCAAGGCCAGCCAGCCTTCGCGAGCCACCTCCCAATATTCCCTGGGCTTGGCCACCTCCAGCCCCCCACTCCCCTTCACCACTATAGCTTTCAGGTTCTTGCTCGCCATGACCGTGCCCATGCCGGTTCTGGCCGCCGCATCCCAGAAGTCGAAGATTATGTTGCCAAAGAGGACCCCCTTCTCCGCCGCCGGACCAATAGCTGCCACCTTAAACTCTGGCCCGCATTCCTCCAAGAGAAGCTTGGTGGTGTCCATCACCCCCTTCCCCCAGAGGTGAGATGCCTCCCTCAGCTCAACCTGATCATCATTAATATAAAGGTATTTAGGGGTCTCGGCCCGCCCCCTGAGCACGATGCCATCATAGCCGGCGTATTTCAACTCGGGCCCCCAGTGTGTGCCTGAATTGGAGTTTCCATATATCCCCGTCAGCGGGGAGAGTGACGATACATTGACTCTGCCCGAGGTGGGCCCCAGAAGCCCCACAACGGGGCCGGTGAAGATCGCTAAAACATTTTCTGGGCTCAAGGGATCGGTTTCCGGCTTCGTTTCATCAAAGACTATTTTCCCACCAAACCCCCTCCCACCGATATAGGCTTCACAAAGCTCTCTCCTCAGCGGCTCTTTTTTTATTTCCCCTTTAGTAAGGTCCACCCTCAGGAACTTGCCAGCATAGCCTCCTAGCTTCTCCATTCTTCCCCCTCTACATTTCCAAACTCAGAAGCCAGCCAACTTTCGGCTGGCCTCGCTCGCTCTGGCCATCCTTAGAGCACGCCTCCCCCTCTTGCCCGTCGGCACCACCTCTACATCCTCCACCCACTCGATGGCCTTGGTAAAACACCACTTCACGCACTCCGGGTCTCCGAAGCACAGGTCGCACTTGTACACTATCCCCTTCTCCCGGTCAAAGTGTATTGCTCCAAAGGGACAGGCAACCATGCACTCCTTGCATCCAATGCAGGTATCGTAGTCAATGAGCACTGCTCCAGTGCTTTCGTCCCGGTAAAGTGCCTTCACCGGGCACACCAGCATGCAGGGGGCATCCTCGCAATGCTCACAACCAAGGGGAACATCGATCCCCTCCCAGTCCATCCTCACCACCCTTATCCTCGACTTGGAGGGAGCAAATATCCCCTCACAATAAAAGCTGCAGGCCAGCTCACAGGCCCGACAGCCAGTGCAGAGACTGGGATTAAACACAATCTTGCCCACGCAAACCCTCCTTTCCAACTAGAGCTTGAGGCCTCTTCTCCTCTCCTTTATGGCGAGCAGCTTCTTGCTCTTTGGCAGTCCCCCACCCATTACCTCACCCCGCAGCTGGGACAGCTCATCGCCCCTCAGGGAAAGGGAGAGCATTACCCCGACATGGCTCACCTTACCCAGCGCGACCAGGCCAACGATCCGGCCCTCCTCCAGAACCACCTTCCGGTAATTAGGCGGCCGATATTCAACGAGGCTGTCGTATTTGCCGTCGGGAGGATTAACTACCCCAAAGGAGATTATATCCAAGTCATAGAAGCTGGTGGAGTTCATTGACAGGGAACCACCATATTTCGCCTCCCCCCCAGCCATGTTCTGGCCCGCTACCCGGCCCTGGGAGACGGCATTGGGCCAGAGAGCATTGATCGCCCTCTCCCCACGCAATCGGTCCACCGTCTCCGCCACGTCGCCGGCGGCAAAGATGTTCTCCACGCTGGTTCGCATTAACTCATCGGTAAGTATGCCCCGACCGAGCTTTATCCTGCTATTCTGCACCAGCTCAACATTCGGGCTGACCCCGGCAGCCATTATTACCAGCTGACAGGGAATGGTACTTCCATCCGAAAGCCTCACCCCCTCCACCCGATCCCCCCGACCCTTTATCTCCCCGACCGAGAGGCCAGTTCTCACCTCAATCCCGTGCTCCTCAAACTTGCGCTCCAGAATCCGGGAGGCCTCAGGGTCTATTATCCCGGGCAGAAGCCAGTTAAGCAGCTCGATTACATGAACCTTCAAGCCTCGCTGACTTAAACCATAGGCTGCCTTGAGACCTATCAGACCACCCCCGATGACGACCGCTTCATGGCTATCTTTGGAAAAGGAGATAATTCGCTTCACATCTGCTACAGTTCGCAACACCAGCACCCCCTCCTTCTGACCCCCCTTTAGGGGCAGCCACTTGGGGGAGGCGCCGGTAGCCAGAAGCAGCTTGTCATATCCCAGCCACCTGCCATCATTCAGAAGAACTCGATTCTCCAAGGGCACTACCTGAACTACTCTGTGCCCTAGGATGGGCTCTGCCCTCATTCTCTGGTAAAAGTCGGGCGGCCGAAACAGTAATCTATTTTCCCCTATCTCCCCTGAGAGGTAGTAGGCCAGGAGGCAGCGAGAGTAAATCGGGTAATCCTCAACCGAAACGATTCCTATGGAGCCTTTGGAGTCCCTCTCCCGAATCGCCTCAACAGCGCTCACGCCAGCTGCGCTGTTACCAATAATAAGGTAATTAAATCCCTCCACTCTCCGATTCCGGCAAAACCTCTCGCTCTGCCGTTCCCCCTATATAATTCCACGAGCTTTCAGCTCCCCCAGCTCGCTCTCGCTCAGGCCGAGCATCTGGCCATAGATCTCCCGGTTATGCTCGCCGAGGCGCGGTGGGAAACTCAACTTCCGGCCCGCCGAGCGCAGGAAGGGGGTATTCACCGGGGGAGGTGCCAGGGTGATCTTCAAACCGCTACGAGGATCCTCAGCGTAGAGCAATTTCTCCTTCACCAGGGGATCCTCTATCACCTCACGAATCTTGTTCACCCTGGAGATGGGTATCCTCGCCTCCTGAAACAGCCGCATCAGTTCGTCGGTGGTCCTCTGGCGGGTTATTTCCTCAATTTTCCGGCTCAGGTTCTCCTTGTCGGCTATCCTCCCGGCATTCTTCCGATACTCCTCCCGGGCTAGGCCTTCAAAGCCAGGCAACCTCGTCAGATCCTCCCACTGACGGTCGTTCCCCACCGCTATGTAGACATAACCATCAGCAGTCTTATAAACGGAAACCGGGGCAAAGAACTCGTGAGTATTGCCCCGGCGCGTCATCTCTCGGCCAAAGCTGGCGGTCATGGTGATGGCTTGCGTGAGCCAGGAAGTGGAGCTCTGAAACATGCACAGGTCAATCCGGCAACCTTCACCGGTTCTCTCCCTCCAGAAAAGGGCCTTCATTATCTGACCATAAGCATGCTCTGCCGTGCCCATATCGCTGAGAGGGATGCCAATGACCTCTGGTGGTCCATCTGGCTCCCCGGTTACCTCCATCAGCCCGCTTCGTGCCTCCAGGACTGGCTCATAGGCTGCTTCATTGCTTTCTGGGCCAAAGCCGGTTATTCCCACCCAGATCAGGTCTGACTTCACCTGCCGGAGGGTCTCATAATCTATTCCCAGCTTCTTGTAACTTCGTGGCAGCAGGTTGGTGGCGAAAATATCTATCTTCAGGCGCTGAATGAGCTTCCTCAGCAGTTCCTGGCCTTCCTCCGCCTTCAAGTTAAGGGTGATGGCCTTCTTGCCAGCGTTGATGGCCAGGAAGTAAGCATTCATCATCTCCTCATCCAGCACCCGATCCCCTACTTGCCGGTTGGGATCGGGAAACTGGGGGTTCTCCAGGCGGATAACCTCTGCTCCATCCTGAGCCAGACGGTAGGTAAGATAAGGGAGAACAGTAGCCTGCTCCAGACTTAACACCCTAATCTGGCTCAGGATTTCTTCTGACATTTCCCGAAAACTGACTATGGCAACGAACTTTGTAACATTCTAAACCCGCCGGAAAGGGCTGTCAATGAGCACAAATTGTGCTGTTTTCATTATCAAGATGGATGGGCCGATCAGCCTCTAATCAGGCTGCACCCTCCCTCAAAGGCTCTCAGGTTGCCCTCCAGCACCTTTCCCTTGCCGGCGAAGGACTTTTCCAGCTCCGCGCGAATGAGCTCCACCGGGATAGTCTGGGTCACCTCAGCAAAGGCTCCCAGTAGCACCAGGTTGGCTCCCTGACTGGTGCCACTGAGACGAATGGCAGTCTCGATGGCCGGTACCTTGATCAGCTGGATGTCCTCCCGGCTCGGTTGGGCCTGTAGCCCAGCACTTTCGACGAGCATGAGCCCGCCCGGGCGAACTCGGCGCTCAAAATCCCCAAATTGCGCCGCTTCCGCCACGATCACTGCAGTAGCCTGTGAAATCAGCGGCGAGGCGATCTCCTCGCTGGAGTAAATGACGGTGCACTCAACCAGTCCTCCCCGCTTGGAAATGGCATAGGAGGGGAACCAGCTAACATGCCGGTACCGGCTCATGGCTGCTGAGGCGAGTAGAAGTCCGGAGGTGAGTATGCCACCGCCGCCGAGTCCAGCCATTATCACTTCATACCGTTCTGACAAACCCCGCTCCATGAAGACCTCCGGAAGTGGCTTGTAACTCACTCCACCCGGTCTAAATTCTTGAACTCGCCCAGGGGAAACTCAGGTATCACCCTTTCCTCCAGCCACTTCAGGGAATCCAGAGGCGACATCCTCCAGTTGGAGGGGCAGGCCGAGAGCACCTCTACAAAGGTCAAGCCAGCTCCTTCCATCTGCTTCTGAAAGGCGGACTTCAGATACCTTCTGACCTGCTGGTAGTTATAGGGGCTGTTGCAGGCTCCCCGAGCAGAATAGGCCACCCCCCTAAAGTTGGCCATCAGCTCCGCAGCGTGAATCGGAAACCCGGCCCTGGCCGGGTCTCGCCCCTCCGGCGTGGTGGTGGTTCTCTGCCCCAGTAAGCTGGTGGGAGCCATCTGTCCACCGGTAGTGCCGTAGACGGAGTTATTCACCATGATCAGGGTAATCTTCTCAGCCCGGGTTAGGGCACCTAGCAAGGGATCAGCACCGATGGAGAGCAGGTCGCCATCACCTTGAATGGTGAATACCAGCTTATCCGGGTAGAGATGTTTGATGGCCGTGGCTATATCAGGTGGGCGTCCATGGGGCCCAACGACCCCATCGATGTCCAACATCCCCAACAGGAAGGAATTGCAGCCAATGCCGAAGACGCCGATGGCCTGGTCGTCCAACCCCAGCTCCTCCAGCACCTCGGCGATGGCCCGAGCAACGAGCGGCTGCTGACAACCAGGGCAATAAACAAAGCCAGCAATCTGAGGCACCAGCAGTCTTGGCCTCCCAGCAACTCTCTCCCTGAACCACTCTCCCTCCCTGGCCATGGATTTAACCTCGCTCCAGCTCCAAGATTTTTTCTAGTACCCGCTCTGGAAAGATCATCCCCCCATCGGTGGGGATATGGCGATCAAGCACGCTAACTAGGTGGACTTCAGCCCGCCCTTCCACGGCGAATTCAACGTCCTCAACCATCTGCCCCAGGGAATCCTCCACCACCAAAAATTGACACCCCTGGCGAGCCTTCTCCTTGATTATCTCGCGCGGGAATGGCCAGAGGGTTATCGGCCGCAGCAACCCGACCTTAACTCCCTCGACCCTAGCTTGGTTGACCGCCTCCTTGGCCACCCGCGCAGCATATCCGAAGGCGACCAGGATTAACTCGGCCTCCTCCGCCTCGTAGTTCTCATAGCGAACCTCCACCTCTTGCATCTGCCTCATCTTCTGCCCCAGCCTCCGCAGCAGGGTGAGGTAGTCAGGGTCCCGGCCAAAGAGGTCGGAGGAATGTTCCACGATCCGACGCCGTCCGTCCTTATGTTCTCCTCTGCCCCTCACCGCCCACTCCTTATCTGGCACGGGGCCAAAATCAAGCTTCCGGAGCTCCACCACCTCCCGGAGTCGCCCAATGATAGCGTCCAGCAGCACCACCACTGGATTGCGATATTTATCAGCCAAGTGGAAGGCGAGCTGAATCAGATCACAGCATTCCTGTGGGGATGCGGGGGCCAGGACGATGTTACGGTAGTCACCATGCCCTCCCCCCCGGGTACACTGCAGGTAGTCCTGCTGGGCATGGCGGATGGTGCCCCCTCCCGGCCCACCCCGCTGCACGTTAACCACCACGCAGGGGAGTTCGGCGTTGGCCAAGGCTGACATCGTCTCCTGCATAAGGGACCAGCCCGGTCCCGAGGTCGAGGTCATGGCCCTAACCCCAGCAGCTGCTGCCCCATACACCATGTTTATTGAGCCCAGCTCGCTCTGTGATTGAACGAAGACCCTCCCCATCTGGGGAAACTCCCGAGCAAACCACTCGATGATCTCATTCTGTGGGGTTATTGGATAGCCAAAGAAGGCCTGACAGCCAGCCAGGGTTGCCCCGCGTGCGATAGCCTCATTGCCCTCGATAAAAACCCGCTCAATCACCCTTAACCCCGGCTGTCGAATTTTGCTCGGCAATTAAGTATACCTCAATGGCCACTCGTGGGCAAAGTAGGGCACAAAAACCGCAGGTGTTGCACTCCTCTGGCCTAACGAAGCTGGGCAAGAGATACCCTTGCTGATTAAACTTCTCCCCGGTAATTTCCAGACAACCCCGGGGACAGAATTTCACACAGTAACCACACCCCTGACATTCGGCCTCATTGATGACCACTTCAGCCTTGATCATGGCACTGCCCCCTCATCGACCGGTGGAAGGGGAGCTGAGACGATCTCGAGTCTTAGGTGGCACTTGAGGCAGCGTTTGGCTTCCTCAACTGCCTGCTCCTGGTCAAAGCCCAGCTCCACCTCGGGAAAGCCGCCGGGGGAGATGCGCCAAGGGTTCTCCTCTGGCAAGAACTCTGCCTGCTCAGCCAGCAGCCATCCCGTCTCAACGGCCTGCCTTCGAGCGAATCTCTCCAGCCTCAGGTCAAGGGGCAGAAGGGACACCGGAACGCGGCGCCGGCGAGCGAAATCCCCATCCCGCCCCAGCCAGGGGCTAGGTTCTTCGACCTCCACCAGGGTCTCTTCTATATCTCCCTCGCCGCCCAGATACCTGTCTATTGAAATCGCCCCCCGCCTCCCGGCAGCGACGGCCTCAATTACCGAGGCTGGTCCGGTCACTGCATCACCGCCAGCGAAAACTCCTCTTTTGGTGGTGGCCAGCGTAGCTGGGTCAACCGGAATAACTCCCTCTCGGCCCGGGTTCAAGCCAAATCCTTGAGGGAACTCTGGTCGCTGGCCGATGGCCACGATAAGATGCTCAAATTCCAAGAAGAATTCGCTCCTCTCGATTGGGATGGGGCGCGGCCGGCCGCTGGCATCAGGCTCGCCCAGTCTCAGGCGCTGGCAGCGAACTCGCAATCCCCCATCCCGGCGATCAATTCGAATTGGGGCGGTGAGGAAGAGGAATCTGATTCCCTCCTCCAGGGCGCGCTCAACTTCCTCCCTGCTGGCAGGCATCTCCGCCCGGGAGCGACGATAAAGAACGGTTACCTCCCGAGCCCCGAGGCGGAGGGCGGTCCGGGCTGAATCCATTGCCGCATTGCCACCACCCACTACCCCTATCCTCCCCCGGAGCTTGACCTCCCCACCCAGGTTGACCTCCCTGAGGAAGGTGAGGCAGTCCACCACCTCCGGGGCATCTTCCCCCTCGATGCCCAGCTTGACCCCCCGGTGAGCCCCCGTGGCCAGGAAGATCGCCTGGTAACCTTGCTGAAAGAGTTCGTCCACCGATTCCACCCTGACATTCGTCCTTATCTCGACCCCAGCCCTTTCTATCTCAGTGATCTCCGCCTCCAGCACCTCCCGGGGCAGCCGATACTCCGGGATGCCAACGCGCAACATGCCCCCCGGCTGAGGCAAGTTCTCATAAACGGTGACCGAGTGGCCCATTTTGGCCAAGTAATACGCCGCCGTGAGCCCAGCTGGCCCCGAGCCCACGACGGCCACCTTCTTGCCGGTGGGCGAAGCTCTTTTAGAGTTTCGCCTCCAGAGGTCTGAATCGTGCTCCGCGGCAAAGCGCTTCAGCGCTCGAATGGCAACCGGCTCGTTCAGACTCCCTCGCCTACAGGCCTCCTCACAGGGGGCGGGGCAGACTCGTCCCAGTGTGGCCGGAAAGGGTACCTTCTCCCGCACCACGGCCAGGGCCTCAGCAAATCTTCCCTCCGCAATCAGG
>CAZYDA010000023.1:0-11625 GCA_964645275.1 uncultured Dehalococcoidia bacterium
CCCCCGTTCCTTCGCAGACGTAGCCCTGGGAGTTGAGCTGGATGGCCTCATCGTAACCACACTGGAGGGCTTCGAGCTTGGCCAGGACCGAGTTACCATAGTTAGCGCTCGCCTTGGCCAGGGGAGGAAGCATTCTCGAATCAGGCCTCAGCCAGGAGGAGATCTTGCAGCGGATGCCGTTCTCCAGACCCTCCTCGCCCAGGTAGGCTCCCCACTGCCAGGTAATGATGGCTACCTCTACCGGATTGTTCAAGGGATTAACTCCCATTTCCTGATAGCCGTAATAGGCAATGGGCCGCACATAGCACTCGCTGAAGCGGTTCACCTGAACCAGCTCCCTGGTTGCCTGGCAGAGCTCCTCCACCGAATAAGGAATTTTCATGCTATAGATCTTGGCGCTGTTGTGTAGCCTCTGGAGGTGATCCTTTAGCCGAAAGAGGGCTGGTCCCCGGGGTGTCTTGTAGCAGCGAATGCTGTCGAACACAGCGGTGGCGTAATGGAGGGCGTGAGTCAGGACGTGTATTTTGGCTTCGTCCCAATCCACCAGCTTTCCGTTCAGCCAGATCTTCTCTGCCTTTTCCATTTTCTTCCTTTCTAAAGTTGGCGTATTACCTCGCTCAGACTGCGGATGCGTTCACAGTCGTGGTGATTCTCCAGAAGACCCTCACGGTCGAGGAGCAGTGGCTTTATCCCAGCGCGCCTGGCGCCCACCACATCTGCAAGATACTGGTCGCCCACATGAAGGGCCTCCCCGGGCTTTGCCTGAGCTAACCTTAGCGCTAGCTGGAATATCTCCGGGTGGGGCTTCTCAATCCCCACCTCATAGGAAATAAGCACGAAGTCGAAGAAATTGGAGACCTCGAGTCCCTGACAGAATTCCTCCAGGGTGCAATCGAGATTTGAGATGAGGCCCAGCCTTAGCCCCTGTTGGCGCAGCAATCTCAGGATGGGCGGAGCGTCCTCATAAAACACGAGCCGGCTCTCGGAACCTCGCACCCGTTTTAGAATCCTGGCGGCCAGCTCTGGTGTAGCCTCCACTCCAGCCGCCCGAAGCAAGGTGAGCTCATAGTTCACCCAGAACTTGTCCTGCTGTGCCTGGCTGCGCTTGCTTATGGGGAGACGAGCATTTTCCCGGATGAGGAATTCGGAAGCCACCGAGAAAGCTCGGCAAAGGTTCTCCGGCTCAGCCCGAAGTCCGAATTCCCGGCAAGCTTGAGCCTGCAGACTCTCCGGAGGGGGCTCAAAGCGAACCAGGGTGTTATAAAGGTCGAAAAAGACGGCTTTAATCATGGTGGGCAAGCAGCCTTTATTATACCATATAGCCAAGGGGCGAGAAATCGGCTATAATTAGATGCTTCTAAAATAAAGTGAATATCAAGGTGAGGGCTTTGTTTCAGCTGTTGAGGAAGGTTACTTGGCTCCTTTTCCTCCTTCTCCTGCTCTTAGGAGTGGCTGGACTGCTGATGAGCAGGGTTGAGGCCGCTTCGCATGAGGTGGACGTGCTTCAAGTAGAGGGCAACATTGTGCCCGTAGTGGCTGACTACCTCGACCGGGCGATTGGACAGGCGGAGAGCCGCGGGGCTTTGGCGGTGATCATCCGGCTCAACACCCCCGGTGGATTGCTCGATTCCACCCAGAAAATCGTGGAGCGGATAATGAATGCCAGGGTTCCAGTGGTCATCTGGGTGGCTCCCTCCGGTGCCCGGGCGGCCTCAGCTGGGGTCTTCATCACCCTCTCGGCCCATGTAGCAGCCATGGCCAGCGGCACCTCCATTGGAGCAGCCCACCCGGTGGCCTTAAGCCCCACCGGAGGCGAGATGCCCGAGACGATGAAGGAGAAGGTCACAGAGTACTCCGTGGCTTGGATTAAGAGCATAGCCGAGAAGCGCGGACGCAATGTCGAGTGGGCTGAAGCCGCGGTGAGGGGCAGTGCCTCGCTCACCGATAAGGAGGCTCTAGAGAAGAACGTCATCGACCTGCGGGCTGATGATATAGGTTCCCTCCTCTTGCAGTTGGATGGCCGCCGGGTAATGGTGGGGGAGAGGGAGGTGGTCCTCCACACCCGGGACTATTCAGTTCGTGAGAACCCCATGAACTTCATCGAGCGTTTTTTGCACGCCATCAGCGATCCGAACATAGCCTATATCCTCCTGAGCATCGGCAGCCTAGGGATAATCGTCGAGCTTTACCATCCCGGCATCATCATTCCCGGCGTAACCGGGGCAATCTGTCTGCTCATGGCCTTTTATTCTCTTTCGGTGCTGAATGCCTTCTGGGCCGGGGTCCTCCTTTTCTTGCTGGGCTTCGCCCTGCTGGCGCTGGAGCCATTCATTGCCAGTCATGGAGCACTGGCCGTGGGGGGAGTGGCCGCTTTGGTAGTTGGTTCCCTCATCACCTTTACCCGGGGGCCTTCAGGTTTTGGCTTGGGCCTCGACTGGTGGCTGATTGCGGTGGTGGCTGGGGGAGCACTGGCCTTTTCGGCTTTCGTCCTGCAGGCGGTGGTGCGAGTGCAACGTCGTAAGCAGCCCACTGGGCCGGAAGGGATGGTGGGGATGACGGCCGTGGTGAAAACCAGGCTCTGCCCCCGGGGCACCGTAGTAGCTCATGGCGAGCTCTGGGAGGCCATCTTAGACGAAGGCGAGGCTGAGCCGGGGGAGGAGGTGATAATAACTGAGGTAAAAGGATTGAAGCTAAAGGTTACCAAATCGAAGGGCATGAAGTAATTGTAGTTGAAGCGAAGGAGGTGTAGAAATGGAGTGGTTGCTTTTAGGTGTCATAATACTCTTTGTGCTGCTGATCTTGATCTCGGCCGGAGTGAAGATCGTGCAGCAGTACGAACTGGGGGTGGTATTCCGCTTTGGGCGGCTGGTAGGGACGAAGAAGCCTGGCATTCGGGTCATCATTCCCTTCATCGACCGCATGCGCAAGATTGATACCCGGGTGCTCACCATGGATGTCCCTTCGCAGGAAGTTCTCACGCGGGACAACGTGACCACCAAGGTGAACGCGGTGGTGTTCCTGCGGGTGATAGACCCGGAGAGAGCAGTGATTGAGGTCTTCGACTATCGGATGGCAACCTACCAGTTTGCGCAGACCACCCTGCGGAGCGTTCTGGGTCAGCATGACTTGGATGCCTTGCTTACCCAGAGGGATAAGCTTAATCAGACGCTCCGGCGGATCATTGACGAGGCCACCGAGCCCTGGGGGGTGAAGGTCAGCGCGGTGGAGATCAAGGATGTGGAGCTCCCGGCCGGCATGCAGCGGGCCATGGCAGCGCAGGCAGAGGCCGAGAGGGAAAGAAGGGCCAAGGTTATCCATGCCGATGGTGAATATCAGGCGGCGGAGAAGCTAGCCCAGGCGGCGGAGGTGCTGGCTACCCAGCCGGCTGCCCTGCAGCTCCGGTATCTGCAGACCTTGACCACTATAGCTACAGAGCGTACCAACACGGTGGTCTTCCCCTTGCCTCTGGATATGCTTGCTGCCTTCACGCCGACAACGAGGAGCACTCTCGCTCGGAGAAGTAAGGAATAGGATTGTCTTTCTGAGCTTAGCATGTTAAACTAGAACCCGAAATGGAAACCCAAACTGCGGAGAAGGAGCCCATCTCTATAAAGTCGCTTCTGGAGGCCGGGGTCCATTTTGGCCATCCGAGGAGATACTGGAATCCTCGGATGAAGGGTTATGTTTTCACCCAGCGTAATGGCATCCACATCATTGACCTGCAGCAGACCTTGGTTAAGCTGGAGGAAGCCTGTAAATTTGTGCGGCAGGTGGCGGCCAACGGCGAGAGCGTCCTCTTCGTAGGCACCAAGAAGCAGGCTCAGGAGGTGATTGAGGAAGAGGCCAAGCGCTGTGGAGCACATTACATCACCCGCCGCTGGCTCGGGGGAACCCTCACCAACTTTGCCACCATCCAGTCCCGCATAGACTGGCTGGTGCGGCAGGAGGACCGGAAGCTTCGGGGGGAGTTCAACCGCCTGCCCAAGAAGGAGGCCATGAGGCTGGAGAGGGAGATCGTCCGCCTGAACCAGCTTTTCGGCGGGATAAAGGAGCTGACCAGCATTCCAGGGATTATCTACATCGTCGATCCCATGAAGGAGAAGATCGCCGTGGCTGAGGCCAGACGTGTAGGTGTCCCTATTGTAGCCCTGGTGGACACCGACTGCGACCCCGCTCTGATTGACTACCCCATTCCAGCCAATGATGATGCCATCAAGTCCATCAAGCTATTAACCGGGGCCATTGCCGATGCTGTTCTTGAGGGCAAGGCGGAATGGGAGTCCCGCAAGGCCGAGGAAGCTGTCTTTGGCGCGGAGAGCTAGCCTTAACTGGGGCCCGGCCTTTGAATAGTACCATAGCAAAGCGAGGAGGTAAGTTGCAGGTTCCTTTAGAGAAGATCAAAGAGGTGCGAGAGCTAACTGGCGCCGGCATCGGTGAGTGCCGGAAGGCCCTTCTGGAGAGCGGAGGCGACGTGAAAAAGGCCCTTGAGCTTCTTCGCCAGAAGGGCATTGAGATCGTGGAGAAGAAGAAGGATCGGGTGGCCAGGGAGGGGCTGATTGAGTCCTACATCCATGCCAATGGGCGAATCGGGGTCCTGATTGAGCTCAACTGTGAGACTGATTTTGTGGCTCGGACCCCTGAATTTAAAGAGCTGGCTCACGATCTTGCCATGCAGGTGGCGGCCTTATCCCCGGAGTATATCTACCCTGAGGAGGCCACCGAGGGCCAGGATCCGGAGGAAGCCTGCCTCCTCTCGCAGCCGTTCATCAAGGACACTCAACGGCGGGTTCAGGATGTGATTGCCGAGGCCGTGGGCAAGTTGCGGGAAAACATCCGCGTGAGCCGCTTCGTCAGGTTTGAGTTGGGCAAGTGGTAAAGAGAACCAGCTATAAGCGTATCCTGCTCAAGCTCAGCGGCGAGGCTCTGCTGGGCGAGAAATCTTTTGGCATTGACCCAGCGGTTTTGATTAACATCTCGAAGCAGCTTACCCAGATCCATCAGCAGGGGGCGGAGATAGCCATAGTGGTCGGCGGGGGAAACATCTGGAGGGGAGCTACGGCGGCCGACCTGGGAATGGACCGGGCAACGGCCGACTATGCTGGCATGTTGGCCACTCTCATCAATGCCCTGGCACTTCAGGATGTCCTGGAGAAGGAGGGTCTGGTGGTGCGAACTCAGAGTGCTATAGCCATGCAGGCCATAGCTGAACCTTACATCCGAAGGCGCGCTATCCGGCATCTGGAAAAGGGGAGGGTGGTGATCTTCGCCGCAGGGACGGGCAACCCCTACATGACCACCGATACCGCGGCTGCCCTGAGAGCCATCGAGATCGCTGCGGATATACTTCTCATGGCCAAGAACCGAGTTGACGGAGTATATGACCGGGATCCCCGAGTCAACAAGGACGCTCGGAAATTCCAAGTCCTGAGCTATATTGATGCCTTAAACCTCAGGCTTGAGGTGATGGATTCCACGGCCTTGTCTCTCTGCATGGAGAATCACCTGCCCATTATCGTCTTTGACCTTCAAGCTCCTCACAACATCGAACGGGCTGTGGCCGGGGATGACATCGGCACGCTGATCACCGATGTCGCGCCCCAGGCAACTCGGTAGCCTTGTCCCGCAAGGTCCAGAGATTTCTTGCGGAATAGGGGGTAACTATGGAGATCTCTGAGGTTCTCTCCAAGGCGGAGGTGAAGATGTCAAAGGCGGTGGAAGTTCTGGAGCGAGAGCTCTTGGGTCTGCGTACCGGTCGGGCCAGCCCAGCGCTGGTGGAGAACATTCGGGCTGACTATTATGGGGTGCCTACTCCGATCAAAGAGCTGGCCAGCATTGCCGTTCCTGAAGCCCGACTTCTCATCATACAGCCCTGGGATAAGAACGCCCTCTCAGCGATAGAGAAGGCCATCCTCAAGTCCGAGTTGGGAATCACTCCCTCCAACGATGGTAATGTAATCCGACTGGTGATTCCTCAGCTCACTGAGGAACGTCGCCGGGATCTGGTAAAGCTGGTACGAAAGCGGGTTGAGGAGGGGAAGGTGGCCATTCGTAACGTGAGGCGAGAAGCCCTGGAGAAAATTCGCCTGGCGGAGAGGGAGAAGGAGATCTCGGTAGACGAGTCCAGACGATTCCAGGATAAGCTACAGAAGCTCACCGATGGCTTTATTGAAGATGTGGATCGGCTGGGCCGGAACAAGGAAGCCGAGATCATGGAGGTTTGACTCACTAGGCCTTAGCTCTGCGAAGTCGTGAGGATGAGTGCCTTTCCTAATCATATAGCCATCATCATGGACGGTAATGGCCGGTGGGCGCGAAGGCGCCGGCTTCCTCGAATTGAGGGCCATCGAGCGGGGATTGAAGCTGCTCGCCGCGTGGTGGAATATCTGGCAAAAAGGGGGCTCAGTTTCCTCACTCTTTTTGCCTTTTCCACCGAGAACTGGAGTCGCCCCAAAAGGGAGGTAAGGGGTCTGCTTCGCTTGCTGGAGGAAGCTCTTGACCGGGAACTCCGCAATCTTGAGGCTCATGATGTTCGCCTGTGTCACCTGGGGAGGCTGGATGACATTCCCCAGCGATTGCAGA
Organism: uncultured Dehalococcoidia bacterium; assembly: GCA_964645275.1. GTDB lineage: Bacteria > Chloroflexota > Dehalococcoidia > SZUA-161 > SpSt-899 > CAZYDA01. The sequence continues at coordinate 6,580 of CAZYDA010000023.1, forward strand.
GGAAGATCCAGCGAGCACTTGAGCTAACCGCTGAGAATAAGGGCCTGACCCTCTGTCTGGCCTTTAACTATGGCGGCCGGGCGGAGATACTGGAAGCCACCCGAAGGATAATCAGAGAAGGTGTCAAGCCTGAGGAGCTGGATGAGGATTTGTTCAGTCGCTACCTGTACACCGCTGGTCTTCCAGATGTAGACTTGGTTATCCGCACTAGTGGAGAACTGCGCCTCAGCAACTTCCTCCTCTGGCAGACTGCCTACAGTGAGTTCTATTTCAGCCCGGTTCTTTGGCCCGATTTCGACGAGGAGGAGCTCGAGAAGGCCTTGGCTTCCTTTAGCCAACGCGAGAGGCGCTTCGGAGGCCGGTAGTTACCCCCAATTTATGGTGCCCCCGCAAATTTAAGAAGTTGAATTTACGGGGGTGGGTTTCAGAATGGTTAAAAGGATTCTCAGCGCCCTGTTCTTCGTCCCCTTAATCCTTGCGGCTGTCTGGTTCGGTTATCCCTGGTTCCTGGGACTTTTGCTCCTCGTCGGACTTCTGGGAGCGGCTGAGTTTTACCGACTGGCCGAAGGAGCAGGTTACCAGCCTTTTAAGCTCCTGGGGATGGCCTTCGTAGGTTTACTCATCAGCGGGGCTCACTTCTCCGTTCCCCAGCTCCCTTCCCTCATTATCACTGCGGCGGTAATAATCACGCTGCTTCGCTCTCTTTTTCAAACAAGGGATGGTTGGACTGCCTCTGCCTGGACTATTGCCGGGGTCTTCTATCTCGGCTGGACCTTGCAGCATTTCCTCCTCCTTCGTCGTCTCGAGGACGGGGTGGCCTGGGTTATTTTCACCCTGCTCGTTACCTTCGCCGTTGACACCAGCGCCTATTTTGTTGGCCGGGCATTTGGGCGGCATAAGCTTTCTCCCAGGCTGAGTCCGGGCAAGACCTGGGAGGGGGCTGCTGGAGGGATAGTCGGAGGGATGACAGCGGCTCTCGTGCTGATGTTCCTGCTACAGCCCTACGGGCTAAGCTCGGCCCTCCTTCTCCTGCTCGGCTTCCTCATCGGCCTCTTCGCTCAGCTTGGGGATCTAGCCGAGTCGGCCCTGAAGCGGGGTGCTCAGGTTAAGGAATCTGCTGAGCTCATCCCGGGGCATGGGGGGATGCTTGACCGATTGGATAGCATTGTCTTCACTGTAGTTCTGGTATATTATTATGTGGTGTGGCTGAGTTAAAAAGGTTGGCCCTTCTTGGCTCCACCGGCTCCATCGGAAGACAGTGCCTCGAGATCGTTCGCGCCTTCCCGGAGAGACTTAAAGTGGTGGGGCTGGCGGGCGGGAGAAACTTGACTCTGCTCCAGAAACAGTTAGAGGAATTCCGGCCCCAGCTCTTCTATTCCCTGGACCCAGACTTTAATCCACCAGGGGCAGAGAAGGTCTCCCTGGAGGAGATGGCAGCTCACCCAGACGTAGATCTGGTGGTAGTGGCGACCTCCGGTGGCGCGGGGTTAAAGCCCACACTTGCCGCTCTTCGGGCGGGCAAAGACATTGCCCTGGCCAACAAGGAAGTTCTGGTGGCGGCCGGTGAGCTCCTCACCGCCGAGGCCAGGGAAAGGGGAATCACCTTCCGGCCAATAGATAGCGAGCACAGCGCCATCTGGCAGTGCCTGCAGGGGGAGGAGGGGAAGGAGGTAGGGGAAGTCATTCTGACCGCCTCTGGTGGCCCCTTCAGGAACCTGACCCGGGAGGAAATGGCCCATATCACCCCTGAAGAAGCCCTGCGTCATCCCACCTGGAAGATGGGCCGCAAGGTGACGGTTGACTCGGCCACCCTGTTCAACAAGGGGATGGAGGTCATTGAAGCTCATTGGCTCTTTGGCCTCGATTTTGAGCAAATTAAGGTAATCATTCATCCGCAAGCCGTGGTTCACTCCCTGGTGAGGTTTGTCGACGGCTCGCTCAAGGCTCAGCTCGCCCCGCCAGATATGCGCCTGCCGATCCAGTATGCCCTTTCCTACCCCGAACGCTGGGAAAACCCCGAACTTCCCCAGCTTGATCTGGAGAAACTTGCCCGGCTTGAGTTCGAGCCCGTCAACCTTGATCGCTTCCCCTGCCTCAGGCTGGCCCTGCAGGCGGGAAGGGAGGGGGGAACTTACCCCGCTGTCCTCTCAGCCGCCGATGAGAGGGCGGTGGAACTATTCCTCTCCGGTCAAATAGGCTTTCTCGATATTCCGGAGCTCATCTCCTGGGTTCTGGAGCAGCATGAGGGGAAAGCCCATCCCCAGCTTGAGGAAATTCTGGAGATCGAGCCCTGGGTTGAAGAGAAGGTGGGTGAGTTCGTGAGATCTCGGGGAGGGGTAAGGTGAGCGGCTGGTCTCTGGCGGTCTTCGTGCTTCTCCTGGGCAGCCTGATCTTAGTTCATGAGCTGGGACATTTCTTGACTGCCAAGCTGTTTGGAGTGAGGGTGCTGGAGTTTGCCCTCGGCTTTCCGCCACGACTCTTCTCCTTCCGCCGGGGGGAGACCCTCTACTCCTTTAACCTCATCCCCTTAGGTGGATTCAATCGCATGCTGGGCGAGGAAGATCCCAGCCACCCCAAAAGCCTGGCGGCCAAGCCACCTGGCCCGAGACTGATCATCCTGAGTGCCGGCTCCCTGGCCATGTTCCTCTTCCCCTTTCTGCTCTTCCCGCTCGCCTTTATGATCCCGCATTCGGAGGTGGTTGGGGGAGAGGGGATCAAGGTGATTCAGGTCGTGCCCAACTCCCCGGCCTACTTCGCTGATCTCAAGTCAGGGGATGAAATCCTGGCGGTGGATGCTGAGGAGGTGAAGGACTTTGATCAGCTTCATGAAATCATCAACTCGAAGCGAGGCCAGGAGGTAACCCTTTTGCTTCGACGTGAGGGGGAGTTGAAGCAGGTGAATCTCGTCCCCCGCGAGAGCCCTCCACCGGGCCAGGGGCCGATGGGAATAACCCTGAGCTGGGCAAACCCCATCATCGAACGGAGGGCCTATCCTCCTTGGAAGGCAGTGATCCTGGGGGCAAAGCAGACCTGGAGGGTCTGGGTGATGTTCAAGGAGGGCCTGGCCGCTTTGATTGGAGGAGAAGCCCGGTTCACCTTGGCCGGACCGGTGGGCATCGCTCAGGCCACCGGGGAGGTGGCACGGGGAGGGTTAATGTCGCTTGCGGCCTGGACCTCCTTCCTCAGCATAAACCTGGGGGTGATAAACCTCCTTCCCATCCCAGCCCTTGATGGGGGTCGCATCGTGTTTGTATTGCTAGAGGTGCTGCGAGGTGGGAAGCGAATTCCGGTGCAGAGAGAGAGGCTGGCTCATCTTATTGGCCTGCTGGTGCTTGTTTTATTGATGGTCGTGGTCACCTACTGGGACATCCTGCGCATTTTTGAGGGAGGTAGCCTCTTCAGATGATCAAGCGGCGTTCCTCCCGTCCCATCCAGGTGGGTTCGGTCAGGGTTGGTGGGGAGGCTGAGGTAGTGGTCCAGTCGATGACCAAGACCGATACCCGGGACATAGAAGCTACCCGGCGGCAGATTCAGGAGCTGGCCGACTGTGGGTGTGAGATCGTGCGGGTAGCTGTCCCCGACCGGGAAGCGGCGGAGGCGCTGGGCCAGATAAAGAAAGCCTCCCCTATTCCTCTCATTGCAGATGTTCACTTCGATTATCGCTTGGCCCTGAAGGCCCTGGAGGCGGGAGTGGATGAGATTAGGTTCAACCCGGGCAACATCCAGGAGCCAGAACAGGTGGCCGCCATCGTCGAGGCCGCTAGGGAGCGTCAGCTACCTCTGCGCGTTGGGGTTAATGCCGGAAGTCTGCCCCCAGGCAAGGGGGAATTGGCCCATCGGCTGGCTGAGACGGCCCTGAGATGGGTCAAGTTTCTTGAAGACCATGACTTCGAGCTCATCGAGGTTTCGCTCAAGGCTTTCGACGTGCTGGCCACGGTGAAGGCTAACCTGATGGTAGCCGAGCAAATGCCCTATCCCCTCCACTTGGGCATCACTGAGTCCGGTCCACCCCGAGCTGGCGCCATCCGCAGCGCCGCTGGACTGGGGATACTCTTGTATCAAGGAATCGGCGACAGCCTACGTGTTTCGCTCAGCACACCTGATCCCTGTGAGGAGGTCTTTGTTGGTCGGGAAATCCTCAAGGCGCTCGAGCTCCGTCCTGGCCCTCAGCTCGTTAGCTGTCCCACCTGTGGACGTTGTGAAGCGGATGGATTTTTCGATATCGTTCATGAGGTGGAAAGGCTTTTAGCTGGCCTGGAAAAGCCCATTCGGGTAGCGGTGATGGGATGTGTGGTGAATGGTCCTGGCGAGGCCCGAGAGGCCGATGTGGGGCTCGCCTGTGGCAAAGGTAGGGGGGTCATCTTCCGCAAGGGGGAAAAGGTGCAAGTTGTGGAGGAGAAGGACTATCTTCAGGCTCTGCTTTCTGAGGTGAGAAAGCTGTGAAAGAATTGGCTCTCTCCACCATGTGGAGCCAGCGATACAACCACCTGAGCAGATTTGTGCAGGATCTTGAGGTCTTCGGCTTTACCCAGACGGAGCTTAATTCCATCCTCACCCCGGAGAAGCTGCAGGAGCTTCTAAATTTGGGGGTGCAGGTTTCCAGCGTTCACTGCCCCTGCCCCGTTGGTTATTCACGCCTGGGGGTTTCGGCAGCCAGCCTGCAGCTTAGCTCGTTGGATGAGGAGGAAAGGCGGGAGGCCCTGGGATTTGCCCGAGCAACCATTGAGCTAGCTTCGGAGGTGGAGGCGGGGGCAGTGGTGATTCATGCCGGGAGGGTGGAACTTGACTTTGGTCTGGAGGACGAGCTGCATCGGCTATACCGCAGGGGGGCTTTGGAAGAATTAGCCCGGGCTCGCCAGCAGTTGCTCGAGGTGCGAGCTTCCCGAGCAGCACCTTACCTGGAGGCTTCCCGAAGAAGTTTGCTTGAGCTGGCTGAATTTGCGGAGCGGAAAGGCGTGAGGCTGGGACTGGAGACCCGCTTTTATTTCTACGAGATTCCTCAGCTTGAGGAGATGGAAGTGCTTCTTCAGGAGCTTCCTCCAGATG
>CAZYDA010000024.1:0-11583 GCA_964645275.1 uncultured Dehalococcoidia bacterium
CGAGCTTTTTCCCCTCAAGTACCTCCAGGAGTTGCTCGGCGAAGAGTCGGGAGCGCTTCCACTGGGAGCGATTAATCCAGCGGTTGGGATCCTTTATCCAGAGGGTTTTTCCGCGGTAAATCTCGGGAGCCTCCTCGGGAAGGGTGTGGTGATCGTAGTGGTAGTGAGAGACGAAGATGACCCAAGCCCGTCTCGCCGCCTGCTTTATGGCTTCGAGGGCTTTCTCCCTGAGGAACTTCTTCTGGGCTGGGGAGAGGGGGTAGCTCGGCTGCATCTCAGCCACCCCAGGATCCAGCAGGATCCTCACCTCCGGCGTCTCCAGGAGTACCGAGCTCGACTTAGCTCCCTGGGAATCAAACCAAATAAGGTAAACCTTGATTTCGCCCAGCTCTATCGGCTTCACCGAGTCTATTATATTTGTCCCCCTCGCCAAATTCCACCCGCACCAGAACTTTGCTATAATAAAGCAAACCTGGCTTCAGTGCCTCCGCTGAAGACGGCGTGGATTTGAGATGCATTCAGAAACTTCTAGGGCATAATAAGTTCGCAAACAACAGCATATACGCATATTAGCGATGCAGACACAAGCAAGAGGAGATAGAAGGTACATCCAGAGTTGAGGAGGTAAAAATATGTCACCTATGCAACAAGACAATTGAAGGCCTAGGTCGATTCCACCCCAGGTCATATTTTTGATTCAGGAGCACCTCCCGTAAAATTGACTCCTGACCAATATCATTGTAGTATAGCCTTAAGAGGCATCATCTCGACTTTTCATAACTATAAACGTTAGGCGAAATTGGGTGATGGAGTAAAAACTTGAGAATAAAAAGCTGAAAATGGAGGTGAGAGTTCAATGTGGAAAAGCAGGATACATGGTTTCCTGAAAGGAATCCCCAGGATTCAAACTGGTTTTGCTTTGGTTAGACTCTGGTCTTTGAATAAAGTTTACCCAGGGAAAACAAACATGCATTTGCTTGATTTGATTAGTGGGGTAAGGCAAAAAAGGAGGTGAGTTGCTGCGTCGCCTGAATTCCGTTCGCTTACGCACACCACTCCGCCCAAGCTTCCCACCTATCGGCTTGGAACTTCAGATATTCCGAAGACACAAATGTGCTACCTATGCCTGACAGCGGCATTTGCTATGTTGCTCTCTTAATCATAGGCCGCAAGAAAAAATATTCATGGCAATTAAGATAACTAGGCAGATGGTAGAATGCGCTGAGCAATCCAGAGTGTCACATAGCCTAAAAGTTTCAGGCACTCATCAACCAACGGTAGTGGACAAAACGCAGACGTTGCCATCGGGCAGTCCTTCCTTTAAAATTTATACCACCAATCAATAATAAGGAGGGTTGAAGATGCCAGAGGTGGAGATCGGCGTGGTGAGCAACTTCTTTGCCAAGCCAGTGGTAGCTGGGATAGATCTCAATGCGCCGCTAAAGGTAGGGGACCGAATTCACATTAAGGGGCATACCACGGATCTCGAGCTTGTAGTAGAGTCAATGCAAATCCAGAACGCGAACGTTCAAGAAGCTAAAGCTGGCGATGCCATAGGAGTTAAGGTTCCCGACCGGGTAAGGAAGGGCGACCGAGTCTATAAGATCGTCGAGTAATCCCGAGAAATCGCCGGACTTTTAGTACTTCACAGGTGAAAGTTTCGTCTTTGAATTATTGAGGGCCCGGAGCTTATTGTTTTGGAGTGGTTCAAGAGAAGGCTCGAAGCAAGTTAGCCATTTCCAGGGCAGTCTCAGCAGCCTTAAAGCCCGCATTGCCCATCTTGGTTCCCGCTCGTTCAATGGCCTCTTCTAAGGTATCAGCGGTAATTATGCCATAGATTACCGGCACGCCGGTGTCCAGACTTACCTTAGCTATTCCTTTGGTCACCTCGGAGGCGATATATTCGAAGTGGGGTGTTCCGCCACGGATCACGGCACCCAGGGAAATAACCGCCTGGTACTTCCCCGTGGCTGCCATCTTCTTGGCCGCCAGGGGAATCTCGAAGGATCCCGGCGTCCAGGCCACCTCGATGTCCTCCTCCCTCACGCCGTGGCGCAAGAGGGCATCCTGAGCTCCCTCAAGAAGTCGCCTGGTGATGAATTCGTTAAACCGAGAAACAACCACTCCAAAGCATAGCCCTTCGCCGAGCAACTTCCCTTCATATACCTTCCCCATGTCTCTCCCCCTCTTCAAGTTTCTCTAAGTTCAGGAGATGCCCCAGCTTCTTCTGCTTGGTCTCCAGATAATGGAAGTTCTCCGGGTTTGGCGTAGCCACCAAGGGAACAGTCTCTACTATCTCTATTCCATATGCCGCCAATCCAACGACCTTCCTGGGATTGTTGGTGAGCAACCTCATCTTTCTCACCCCGAGGTCGGCCAATATCTGAGCCCCAATCCCATAATCACGCAGGTCGGGGGGAAAGCCCAGCACCTCATTAGCCTCTACCGTATCCAGGCCCTGATCCTGAAGCGCATAAGCCTTTACCTTATTGTGAAGTCCGATGCCCCGGCCTTCCTGTCGCATGTAGAGAAATACCCCCTTGCCTTCAGCCGCTATGGCTTTCATGGCCAGGTCGATCTGCTGCCCACAATCGCATCTCAGACTCCCGAAAACGTCCCCAGTGGTGCACTGGCTGTGTACCCGAACTAGCACTGGCTCCTCAGGGTCCAGTTCACCTTTGACCAGGGCCAGGTGCTCATCTGGATCTATCTCGCTCTTGTAAGCCATGACGATGAATTCGCCATACTTGGTAGGCAATCTGGCCTCCGCCACCTTCCGCACCAGCTTTTCATGACGCCGCCGATAGGCGATGAGGTCAGCCACACTCACGATCTTGAAGCCAAAGCGGGCAGCCATCTCCTCAAGCTCGGGCATCCGGGCCATGCTGCCATCCTCGTTCATGATCTCGCAGATGACTCCCGCAGGGTAAAGCCCAGCCAGCCGACAGAGGTCAACCGCCGCCTCCGTGTGCCCTGCCCTCACCAGCACTCCGCCATCCCTAGCCCTGAGGGGAAACAGATGGCCAGGGTACACCAGGTCATCTGGCCTGGCATTTGGATCAAGGATGGTTTTTATGGTGACCGCTCGGTCGTGGGCAGAAATACCAGTGGTAACACCATGCTTGGCATCCACGGAGACAGCAAAGGCAGTACCGTGAAGCGAAGTGTTCTCCCGAGTCATCAAAGGGAGGTCGAGCTCATCCAGCCTCTGCCCAATGATGGCCAGACAGATAAGTCCCCGAGCGTACTTGGCCATGAAATTAACGGCCTCAGGCGTTACCCTCTCAGCGGCAATGCAGAGGTCACCCTCATTCTCCCGGTTCTCATCGTCTACAATGATAACGAACTTCCCCTGGCGGAGGTCCTCCATGGCCTCAGGAATGCTAGCCAATGTCATTTCCAACTCCTCTTAAGGGATTCCACCATAACCCGGCCATCTAGAATCTACTGCACGCCTGAGGAAATGTCAAGCTGCTTAAAACTCAAGATTTGTGTTAAGATTAAACTGTCAGATCCTTGGTAGGAAACCCTCGTGGAGAGTCGAGAGCCGAAGTTCGTCGCCGATGTCAACGTTGGCCGACTAGCCAAATGGCTTCGTATTCTCGGCTATGATACCCTGTTCCACAGGAACTTAGATGACGATGAGCTCATCCGTATTGCTGTAAGGGAAGGAAGGATATTGCTGACCAGGGATACCCGCATCCTGCGTCGGGGCCTGGCCTTTACTGGACAGCTAAATGTGATGCTGGTGCGCTCTGGCAAGGTGAGAGAACAGCTTCGGCAGGTGGTAGAGCTTCTCAACCTGAAGATCACCCATCCCTTCTCTCGCTGCCCGGAGTGCAACCAGCCCCTGATTCCCCGGGGGAGAGAGGAGGTCAAAGGACTGGTGCCTCCCTACGTTTTCCAGACGCAGGCCCACTATATGCAATGTCCCCTCTGCCAGCGCATTTACTGGCGGGGGACCCATTGGCAGCGGATGAGGAAGGAGCTGCAAAGTCTGGGCAATTAGCCGACGCGAGGGATGGGGCCAGCAAAACCGGTGAAGAGCCTGCTGTGGGAGGCCCTGGGTGGGGGAGAGGTCCGGTGTAGCACTTGCCTGCGCCGCTGCCTTATTCGGGAGGGGTAGACCTCAAGGGCTTCTCCAAGGAGACCTACCGGCGCATTGCCCATCTGGAGGACTTCAGCGGAATCCTTAAGGCCACCAAACAAGCCAAGAAGAGGTGGGGCATGTGGGTAGAGGTGGTGACCAACATAATCCCCGGCTACAACGACGCCGAGGAAGAACTGCGTCGGATCACCCGGTGGATAAAAAATGAGCTGGGAGAGTCCACACCCTGGCACGTGACCAGGTTCTTCCCCCAACTTAAGCTCTCATACCTCGAGCCCACCCCACTCACCACCCTGGAGAAAGCCCGCCAGATAGGTCGGGAAGAGGGCCTGCAGTTCGTCTATCTAGGCAATGTCCCAGGCCACCCAGGGGAAAACACCTACTGCCCTGTGTGTGGTGAAACCCTCGTGGAGAGATATGTCTTTGACATCACCCGGTATAACCTCGAGGAGGGGAGATGTCCCCGCTGTCACACTCCGCTCCCGGGGAGATTCCAGCCAAACTCGCAGCCTTGACTCCTCGTCGCTCATAACGTACACTTGATTTGTCATGGAAAACACCCTCTTCATAGTCCTGCTCTTCCTCCTCTTCCTGGTCAGCTTTTTCGTGCTCCCCCAGTGGAGAATGAGGAGAGCAGTGCGGCAGGTGGTTGAGATCTTCAGGGAAAACAACGCCCTTCACCCCTCAACAGCTAAAACCCCGGAGCAGCTTGGCCTTAGGCGGCAGGAAGGTGCCCTTTCAAGCATCTTCAGAGGTCGGGACTATAAGCTTTATGCCCTCAACTTCCTGCTAAGGGCCCAGATCGTCCAGCAACTTGATGACGGCCGCTTATATCTACAGGAGGACAAACTCTCTCAGCTGCGCTAAAAAGGCTCAGTTGAGGGCCCCCAGCCATCTATTGCCTGCAGCAAAGGCTTTTACGGCCACCCAACCGGGGAGGGCATAGAAGGGAGTTCTCTTGGAAGCAGCAAACATCATCGGGTTTGTAGGCGGAGCCATCATGACGCTGGGACTAATTCCTCAGGTTCTGCGGGTTTATAAGTTGAGGAGCGCCCGTGAGATCAGCTTGCTCTTTACCCTCTTGCTGCTTTTTGGCTTGGCTTGCTGGGTGACCTATGGAATCCTCCTCCGCCTCTTCCCAGTCGTCTTCTGGAATGCTCTAGCTCTCCTTCTAATGGCCAGCCTCTTGCTAGCCAAGCTTAAGTATGGAAGGTAGCCACCTGAAGAACCCAGCCAGGAAAACTATTGGCCGAGTGCTAGTACCTTCTACGGGTTCGGCCATAAGACCGGCCGCGCTTATCGTCAGAGCGGGGGCGAGCCTCATTGACCACCAGAATGCGCTCCTTCAACTCCTTGCCATTAAGTCCCAAAATGGCTGCTTGAGCTTCCTCCCTCGAATCCATCTCCACAAACCCAAAGCCCCTCGGCTGTCCACTATGCCGATCCTTAATTATGCGCACTGAACTGACTTCCCCAAAGGCCTCAAAAACCTCACGCAACTCCTGCTCGCTAACCTCGCTCGATAAGTTGCCCACATAGATATTCATCTCTCCCTCCTCTAAAAGCCGACTAAGACTGGCCCTCCGCCTGAGGGAATCCGGGGGATTCCAGCTTGAGGACTTGAGGGGCCGTTTATAGTCGTTTTCTCAAGTATATACCTCAGCCTCGTACTTTGCAACTAGACGAGCCGAGGCCCAACTGGACAATGTTTGGCCCCGGGATTAAAATAGGCCGTTGAAGAGCAGTCCCTTCAGAATGGCGATACCTCAGATAAAACGAATCCTGCCTTTCCTAGTCCTGCTTTTCCTAGTCCTTCCGGGCTGTGCTCCTCTGAATTTATCCCCTCCCCCCGAGGAGCTGAGCACCCGAGAGTTCCAGCAAAAGCACCCAGAGTACTGGAAGAAGGTGCAAGACCTCCTTCTCGAGACCCTGGCCGGCGTAAGCCAGGTGAGGGGACTTGCCCCTCCAGAGGAGATCCCCTGCCGGGTGGTGACTGCCGATTGGGCGAAGGAGAAATGGGGCAGGGAATATGTTGAGGAGAACTCTCAGGAGATAGCCCTTACCGATCTCCTCTGGAAAAGCCTGCTCATCCTCCCTCCAGAACTCAATCTGGCAGACATCTACACCCAGTGGCCCCGGTCTTATTTGATGGCCAAATCGGCGAAAAAACTGTACTTTGTGCTGGAGAACTTCAGTCGGCTGGATGGCCGAGAGCTCAGACGAGCCCTGGCCCACGAGGTGGTTCACTTCCTTCAGGACAAGCATTTCCAAACTCCCGAAAGGGCTACCTTTGACGGAGAAAAGGCCTGGTCGGCCTTGGTAGAAGGCGATGCTGACTTCACCCGAACTAAATACCTGGAGAGGATTGCCTCGGAGCCAGCGCCGGTCATTAAACCCCTGACACCCCCCTCAGCGATATCGGTCGCTCCCCAGATGCCCCTAGCGGTGGCTCGGCTGTTCCGCTTCCCCTACGACTTCGGCGAGAGCTTCATCTCAGCGCTGTACCGGAAGGGTGGCTGGTCAGAGGTAAACCAGGCCTATCTTCACCCCCCAAAGACCACCGAGCAGATCCTGCACCCTGAAAGGTACTTCTTGGATGAAATTCCGGAGCAGGTACAAGCCCTTCCGCTAGACATCTCCGGATGGCGAAAGGCAAAGGTCGACCGGCTGGGTGAATACTTCATTCGCGTCCTCCTGGAAACCCAGCTTCCCTCCTCCTGCGCTGGGGAGGCAGCTCAGGGATGGGGAGGGGATAGACTCACCTGCTATGAGACGGCCAAAGGCTATGTCTTCCTCTGGCAAATTGCCTGGGACTCCGAGGATGAGGCGATCCAGTTTCACAGGGCCTTCGTTGAGCTCTTGCGAAGAAAGGGAGCTCAAGCCTTGGAGCCTGGTCTCTGGTCAGTGCAGGGAGAATACCTCTGGGAAGACCTGAAAGGACGCCAGGCTCTGCTTCTCATCTCAAAAGATCAGGCTTTGCTCAATTACGCTCTGGCACATCTCTCCAAAGCTAACGAGCAAGACTTGACATAGTCGAAAGATGTTATTAGAATGGAACAAACATGGCAGAGGGCGTAGGCCAATTAAAAATCAGGGTGGAGAGCCTTTCCTTAAGCTTTGGAGGTGTTCATGCCCTCGTTGATGTATCCGTTGATATCAAGGAGAACGAAATCCTGGCCATTATCGGGCCGAACGGAGCCGGGAAGACCTGCCTGCTTAACTGCATCAGCGGGTTTTACAAGCCTCAGGAAGGGGAGATTTACTTCGAGGGCAGGCGCATCACCCGCTGGCGCCCCGATAAAATAGCCGCCCTTGGCATAGCCCGAACCTTCCAGAACATTGAGCTGTTCACTGGCCTTACCACCCAGGACAACATCATGGCTGGCCGACATGTACTCATGAAGCAAAACTTCCTCACCGGAAGCCTGTACTTCGGCCCAGCACATCGGGAAGAGATCGAGCACCGCAAAATCGTTGAGGCCATCATTGACTTCCTCGAGATAGAGCCCATTCGTAAGAAGGTCGTCGGTATGCTGCCCTACGGAATGCGTAAGCGCGTCGAGCTGGGCCGGGCACTGGCGCTAGAGCCTAAGGTGCTCCTCCTAGATGAGCCAATGGCGGGCATGAACCTGGAGGAGAAGGAGGATATCGCCCGGTTCATCATTGACGTCTTTGAGGGACAGGGAGAGACCTACCCTGACATACCCGTCCTCAGGGATGGGGTAAGGTGCATTGTGCTCATAGAGCACGATATGGGTGTGGTCATGGATCTGGCAGACCGCATTGTGGTGCTCGACTTTGGGCGTAAGATCGCTGAGGGGAAGCCGGAGGAGATCAGGACCAATCCCGAGGTGATCAAGGCCTATCTGGGGCAGGCCTACTAACAACACGGGGGTAGCAAGGTGGCTGAGGTGGATACACTACCAAAACTTATCAAGCACAATTACGAAAGGTGGCCAGACCGAACCGCAATGGCCATGAAAAACTTCGGCATCTGGCAGAGGTACACCTGGAAAGATTACTACGAGAGGGTGAAGTACTTCTGCCTGGGACTGATAAGATTGGGACTGGAGCCGGGAGATAAGGTCTGCATCATCGGCGACAATGAGCCAGAGTGGTTCTGGGGCGAATTCGCCGTACAAGCGGCCGGAGGAATTCCCACAGGGATCTTCGTGGACTCCATCCCTTCAGAGGTCAAGTACATCGCCGAGCACTCGGAGTCGAAGTTCGCCATCGTCAACGACCAGGAGCAGACCGACAAGTTCCTTCAGATAAAGGATGAGCTTCCCCTATTGAAGAAGATCATCTACTGGGATCCCAAGGGGCTAGCTCATTACGATGACCCCCTCATCATCAGCTTCGCTAAGGTGATGGAACTCGGCAGGGAGTATGAGCGAACGCATCCTGGGCTCTTTGAGAAACTGGTGGAGAGGGGGAGGGGAGATGACCCGGCCTTCATCTACTATACCTCAGGCACGACTGGTCTACCCAAAGGGGCTGCTATCACCCACCAGGCCCTCATAAGTACCTCCGAGTCCTTCCTCAAACGCTTTCCTCTTAGCGAGAGGGATGAGGTCATGTCCAACTTTCCGGCTCCCTGGGTGGGGGATAGCTTCTTCTCCACTGTTCCTCATCTCCTCACCGGAGCCCGGCTTAACTTCCCCGAGGAGCCAGAGACCATAGCTGAAGATACCCGTGAGGTTGGTCCTAGCTTTGTGGTCTATGGACCCCGACAGTGGGAGGGCATCGTCAGTGACATCCAGGTTCGCATGATGGACGCCGGCCTCCTGAAGAGGTTCTGGTACCGTGTAATGCTGCCCGTAGGCTATAAGTGGGCCGATATGAGATTTGCTGGCAAGAGCCCTAACCTTTTCTGGAGGCTCCTGCACCTCATCGCCAAGTGGACCGTCTTCCGCCCGCTGAAGGATCGCATCGGCCTGAGTTGTCTCAAGTATGCCGGCACAGGTAGCTCAGTGCTGAGCCTCGACACCTTTAAGCTGCTCAACGCCCTAGGCATTGAGTTGAGGCAGATGTATGCCAGCACTGAGGGGGGGTCAATTTCCTTCCACGGGGAGGGGGAAAACGACTTTGAGACCATCGGACGCCCGGCGCTTGGCGTGGAGGTCAGAGTAGACGACAAAGGGGAAGCTCTAATTCGAAGCAGTTGCGTGTTTAAGGAATATCACCGTGACCCGGGTAAGACAGCCGAGGCCCTAAAGGATGGCTGGTTCTACACCGGAGATGCCATTTACATCAACGATTTTGGGCATTTGGTCTTCCTGGATCGAATGAAGGACATGGGGAGACTGAAGAGCGGCGCAGTATATGTTCCACAGTACATCGAGGGAAGGCTGAGATTTAGCCCCTACATCAAGGATGCCATGGTAGTTGGGGGAGAGGAGCGGGAGTATGTTAGCGCCATCGTGAACATAGACTTCGACATGGTTGGCAAATGGGCTGAGGACCATCGGGTTCCCTATACCACCTTCGTTGACCTATCTCAGAAGAAGGAAGTTGCTGATCTGATACAGAAAGATCTCGTTCGGGTGAATGGGTATCTGCCACCGGAGTCGCGGGTGAAGAAGTTTGTCCTGTTGCACAAGGAGTTCGACCCCGATGAGGCTGAGCTCACCCGAACCAGGAAGCTGAGAAGGGATTTTATGGAGCAGCGGTACAAGGAATTGATAGAGGCCATGTATTCGGATAAGGAAGAGGTGAAGCTGGAGGCTCCGGTAACTTACCGGGATGGCCGAAAGGGAGTGGTAACTGCCACCATTAAGGTGCGAACCATTGAATAAGGAGAGGAGCTAAGTGGCACAGTTTACTCAGTTTCTTTTCACCGGGCTGAGCATTGGATTGGTTTATGCTCTGATTGCCCTGGGTTTCGTAGTGGTCTGGAAATCCAGCGACGTGGCCAATCTCTGCCTAGGCGAGTTGGTTCTGCTCTCTGCCTGGTTTACCTATGGCATGGTGGAGCAGGCTCACCTTCCTTACTATATTGGCCTGCCGGTCACCCTCGTCTTCGCCATAGGTCTTGGCTGGATGATTGAAAGGTTTGCCCTGCGTCCCTTGATTGCCCAGCCAATCTTGTCGCTGATCTGCGTTACCCTGGGGCTGGCGTATTTCTTCCGCGGGGTGATATATTTTATCTGGCCCTTCAGCGTAGCTGGCTTGCCTCGGCTCTTTCCGACGACGCCCATCCATATCGGCCCAGCGGTGGTCTCCCAGGAATACCTATGGGCCGGGGGCATTTCCCTGGCGCTGTTCACCGGGCTAACCCTCTTTTACCGTTACCACAAGATGGGCATCGCCATGAGGGCCACTTCCGATGATCAGCTTGCCGTTCAGGCCTGTGGCGTTCCGGTGGCTAGCATCTTCTCCGCTTCCTGGATGATCGCCTGCGTGGTGGCTGCCATCGGCGGGGTTCTCTTAGCCCAGATCGGTGGAATCTCCTGGGGTCTGGCCGAGAGCGGACTGAAGAGCTTCTCCGTGGTCATTCTAGGAGGGCTTGATTCCTTCTTCGGAGCCATCGTGGCCGGGCCGATCATCGGGCTCTGTGAGAACCTCGGTGGCGGGTATCTCTCTGCTATCGCCTGGGCAGGAATCAAGGACATCGTCCCATTCCTTATCATCCTCATCGTGCTGTTCATCAAGCCCTATGGCCTCTTTGGAGAAGTTCGAATAGAGAGGATTTAAGATGCTGCCCTGTGGAGTGCACAACTACAGCTATGCCAAGGATATGGCTGTCCTGCGCACCAAGACTCACTGGGCCTTATTCCTTCTTCTGCTAGCCCTGGGGGGTGCCCTTCCCTTCTACTGCAGCGGCACCTGGCTCGCAGTGGTCATCCTCATCGGCATCACCATCATCGCCGCTGTGGGTCTAAACATCCTCACTGGCTACTGCGGACAGTTGTCCATCGGTCATGCCGGCTTCATCGCGGTGGGAGCCTACACCTCGGCCGTCCTGACGGCTACCTACCACTTCCCCTTCCTTCTAGGGCTGCTCTGCGCCGGGCTCATGGCTGGCTTTACTGGATTCATCTTTGGCTTCCCTTCCCTTCGGGTCAAGGGCTTTTATCTCGCCATCGCCACCATAGCGGCCCAGTTTATCATCCTCTGGGTCATCAGCCACTGGGATAAGGTTACCGGAGGACAGCTCGGCCTGACCGTACCTTTCGCTTCCATTGCCGGCTTCCAGCTCAGGGACGACTTCCACATGTACTACTTCATCATGTTCGTGGCCGCTCTCGCCGTGTTCTTCTCCATGAACCTGGCCCGAACCAGGGTTGGGCGAGCCTTTGTGGCCATCCGGGATAACGACCTAGCTGCTGAGGTTATGGGGGTTAACCTCTGGATCTATAAGCTCCTGGCCTTCTTCATCGGCTGTTTTTGGGCTGGGATCGCTGGCGCGCTGAGCGCTCACTGGATGGGCTCGGTCTCCCCGGAGGGCTACAGCTTCATGGAGTCCATCCTGT
>CAZYDA010000025.1:0-11467 GCA_964645275.1 uncultured Dehalococcoidia bacterium
GATGTCCGGCGCCGCCGAAATGCTGGCCTATGGCACGGCCGTGGTGGTTGAGTAGAGCCCCAGCTCAGCCTTGGCTGTCCCTAAAATTACCTTCGCTTTTCGCCCTGGTCTTTCACCATCTGTATGAACTTCATTCTTGACCAGCGAGCCAAGTCCCTCCCAACCATCGGCGGAGGTAAGGCTTCCCAGCCCCAGGCTGAAGGGAAAGGCTTTGGTCGAGGAGCCGAGGAGATGATCGGTCGAGTCTCAGCCCTTGATCTTAGGGAGAAGCAGAACTCCACCAGCCAGGGCAGTGGCTACCAGAGAATGGAGGTAAAGCCCAGCCCCAATAGCCAGTCCGATGGCCGCCACGGCCCAGACGCTGGCTGCGGTGGTCAGTCCTACCACAATCCCCTCCCCACCTCGGATGATGGCCCCAGCCCCCAGAAAGCCGACTCCAGTCACTATTCCAGCCGCCACCCGTGCCGGGTCAGCGCCGGGGAATCCCTCAAGCGAGGCCACGGTGAACAGGGCGCAGCCGAGGGAGACCAGAAAATGGGTGCGCAAGCCAGCCGGCTTGCCGGCCAGCTCCCGCTGCAGGCCGATCAGCCCTCCCAGTACCCCGGCCACCAGCAAACGAACTGCTAATTCCCAGCCCAGCGTCAGCTCCAGACCTCAAGCATTATTCTGTACCGCCAGCACCCGATTGAGGGCATTCAGGTAGGCCTTAGCGCTGGCCACGATGATGTCAGTGGAAGCTCCCCGGCCAGTGAAGATCCTCCCTCTGCTCTCCAGCCTCACCAGCACTTCGCCAATGGCGTCAATGCCCCCGGTGACCGATTTCACGCTGAACTCCACCAGCCGAGAGGGCACGCTGACCAGCTTGTTAATGGCCTTGTAAACCGCATCCACCGGTCCGGTGCCCAGGGCTGCCTCGGTGAGTACTCTGCCATCAGGATCGCGCAGGCTGACCGTGGCCGTAGGTATACCTGGGTCTCCACAGGTAACCTGGACTCGCTCCAGCTTGTAGGTCTCCGGCACCGCCCTTAGTTCCTCGGCCACCAAGGCTTCCAGATCCCGGTCGGTGATCTCCTTCTTCTTATCAGCCAGCTCCTTAAAGGCCAGGAAGGCCCGACTGAGTTCTTCGTCGGAGAGCTGGTAACCCAGCTCTTCAAGTCTTTTTCTCAGAGCATGACGACCGCTCAACTTGCCCAGGGTAAGCATGGTTCCCGGGAAGCCCACAGACTCCGGATCCATTATTTCGTAGGTAAGCCTCTCCTTAAGTACTCCATCCTGATGAATGCCCGACTCATGCCGGAAGGCGTTGGCGCCCACGATGGCCTTGTTCGGCTGAACCGGGATGCCGGTAAGCTCGCTTACCAAGCGGCTGGTGCGGTAAAGCTGAGTGGTGTCAATATTGGTGGTGTAGTGCAACAGATCCTGGCGAGTTCTGATGGCCATCACGATTTCCTCGAGCGAGGCATTCCCAGCGCGCTCGCCGATTCCATTGATGGTGCATTCAACCTGCCTAACCCCGTGATCCAGCACCGCCAAGCTATTGGCCACTGCCAGCCCCAGATCGTTGTGGCAATGAACGCTCACCACCGCTCGATGAATGTTGGGCACCCGCTCAAAAATGTGATCTATGAGCCGGCAGAACTCTTGGGGAATGGTATAACCCACCGTGTCGGGGATGTTCACCGTAGTGGCTCCCGCCTCGATGGCGATCTGCAGCACCTGGCAGAGAAAGTCCGGGTCGGTTCGGGTGGCATCCATGGGGGAGAATTCCACGTCCTCACAGTAGCTCTTGGCTCGGGTCACCATCTGCTTGGTGAGCTCCAAAATTTCCTCTCGAGTCTTCCTCAACTGGTGCGAGATATGTATATCTGAGCTGGAGAGGAAGACATGTATTCGGGGATGGGCGGCATCCCTTATGGCTTCCCAGGCAGTATCAATAGCTCGAGGTTGAGCATGGGCCAGGGCACAGATGATCGGGCGGCGAATCTCCCTACTGACCTTCCTTACGGCCTCAAGCTCCCCCTTGGAGCTCAGCGGAAAACCAGCCTCAATGACATCCACGCCCAGCCGATCAAGCTGTCGGGCAATCTCAACCTTCTCCTCCATGGTCAAGGCTGCCCCAGCCGCTTGCTCCCCATCCCTTAAGGTGGTGTCAAAGATGATGATCCTTTCCATTGATTTTTCCTCCTCGCTAGATGAAATGCCTCCGATCTCGCTGCAGCTGCTCCAGAAACATCAGGGCCTTCTTGGTGTCGCTGGCCACTCGAGCCTTGTCCAAGTTCCCTACGCGGTATTTGAAGAGCCAGTAGATGAACTCCTGGTATTCGGTGAGGCTCAGGCTTTCAGTCTGAGGATAGCCCCTTTCCTCACGAAACCAATGCAGTAGTTCCTCCTCGCTGAACCCATAGATCCGGATGAAGACATCCTGCAGATAGTATTTCGGATCATAGCTGTTTTCCTTCCAGACCTCCTGCTCCATGGCCAGATGCAGCGCCTGCTCAACAATGATCCCGTAGAAATAATTCAGATAAGCCTTGTACTTGGCCTCGCCGACCAGCTCCCGGAATTCCCTTCGCGAGAGCGACAGAGGTGGCTGACCAAAGAGTAGGGCGACCTTCTCCTCCTCGGGAACCTGGCTGTCCACCTCCTTCAGCAGACGCTCGGCCAGCAGCAGCCAGTCAAAGGCCTCCCCACTGATCAGATAGCGGTAATGTCGACCGTTGTAGTTCTCCTCCGGCGAGGTCCAGAGGGCAATGGCCTCCAATAGGGCCAGGAACCAGTGCTTGCCCGAGGCAATACCCCGCTTCAGATGCTCAATTGCCTCGGCATCTCCGGAGGTGCTGGCAGGAACTTCTGAAGATCTCTTCAGCTCGCTCATAAAGCTTCCTGCGAATCCTTCCTCTATCTGGTGACTGCTTTATTGCTCTTCAGGGCTGCCTTGAGCTCCGGCAAGCTTCTGGTATTCAGGATGTCCTCCGCCCGGCACCACCCCCTCCGAGCTACCCCCACGCCGAAGCGCATGAGATCGAGATGGCTTACACGGTGAGCATCGGTGTCGATGACGAGCTTGCACCCCAGCTCCCGCGCTCGGAAGACGTGCAAGTCCTTGAGATCCAGCCGATCAGGCATGGCATTGATCTCCAGGGCTACATCATTCTGCCGAGCCACCCGGAATATTTCCTCCAGATCCACTTCAATCGGCTCTCGCTCGCCCAGCAGTCGGCAGGTGGGGTGAGCCAGAACATTTACATAGGGGTTCTCCAGCGCCTGAATTATCCGCCGGGTCATCTTCTCCTTAGGCTGTCCCATCGCTGAGTGGACGGCAGCGATCACCACGTCCAGCTCCGCCAGCACGGAGTCAGGAAGGTCGAGGCTGCCATCAGCCCGGATATCCACCTCGATTCCGGTCAAGATCTCGATCCCTTCAAGCTCCTCGTTAAGCCGCTTTACCTCGGCGATCTGGGCGCGCAATCTTTCCTCATCCAGTCCATGGGCAATCCCCCGGCCCACCGAATGATCGGTGATGGCCAGATATTCATAACCTCGGGCCTGGGCTGCCCTGGCTAAGACTTCAATGGAATCATGCCCATCGCTCCAGTCGCTGTGAACGTGCAGATCACCCTTGATATCGGAAAGTTTGATGAGCTGGGGAAGGCTCCTCTCTTCCGCCAGCTCTATCTCACCCCTTCCCTCGCGCAGCTCCGGAGGAATGTACTCCAGACCCAATCGCTCATAATAGGCCTCCTCAGTGGGAAACTTCTCCAGCTTTCCCGTCCGCAGGTCAGTAATGCCATACTCGCTGAGCTTCAGTCCCTGTCTTACCGCCCGCTCCCGGAGAAGAATGTTGTGATCCTTGCTTCCGGTGAAGTACTGCAACAACGAGCCGAAGGCCTCTTTTTC
This sequence comes from uncultured Dehalococcoidia bacterium, assembly GCA_964645275.1. GTDB lineage: Bacteria > Chloroflexota > Dehalococcoidia > SZUA-161 > SpSt-899 > CAZYDA01. Next base: position 3,898 of record CAZYDA010000025.1, read on the forward strand.
CACTATGCGCAGATCCGCCTGCAGGTTCTCGCCCAGGATAACGCTGGCCTTGGTGGTGCCCTGAACCAGAACCTCCTTCACCTGGGGGAGACGGACAAAGGCCTCCAGCACCTTGACCGGCTCCGGGGCAGTTCCCATGATGTCTATATCGCCCACCGTTTCCTTAAACCGGCGCAGGCTACCAGCGGGAACCAGGTCATAGACCTCAACCCTTTCCCGCAAGGCCTGAAGAACCTCCTCGACGATGGGCAGGGCCCGACCTAAAGGTATACGCCGCTCCTTATGACGCAGGGTCCGAATATGGCGCAGGATGTTCTCCGCCGTCTTCTCCCCCAGCCGGAACAACTTCGACACCCGACCTTCCAAAATTGCCTTCTCCAGCTCATCAGCGTTGGTGACGCCCAGCTCCTGAGCCAGCCGGAGCGCCGTCTTGGGCCCAACGCCGGGAATATCCATTAAGCTCAGGATGCCCTCGGGGAACTCCGCCCGAAGCTCATTATAGAGCTCCAGCTTCCCGGTGGTGAGGAGCGATTCTATCTTCTGGGCAATGCTCTCACCAATGCCCGGAACTCCGCGAAGCTTGCCCTCCCTCCGTAGCTGTTCCAGCTCGGTGGGCAAGCCTTCGATAGTGCGAGCAGCCCGCTGGTAGGCCCTCACCTTGAACGGGTTTTCACCTTTCAGCTCCAGCAGGTCGGCGATGTCTCGGAAGACCTTGGCAATCTGTGCGTTATCCACAGCTCTGGGAAACCTCGATTAATTATAGCTGAGGGCTGGCTTGGGAGCAACTAGCAAACCTGTCGGCTTACTTAGGAGACCTCCAACCAGAGCGACCTGCCCTCTGGGATTAAAGCCTCTGCGGCATCGTTCGGCGATGGAACCTCAGAGCCACGATGAGAAATAAGGTGGTAAAGGCCAGCAGAACCAAGAGATCAGCCATCGGGGAGAGATGGCTCTGCCCCTGAAGCGAGGCACGCATCAAGTCAACGAAGTAGGTCAGCGGGGAAAAGTAGGAGATCACCTGCCCCCAGAGAGGAAGCTCGTTCAGAGGAATGAAGATCCCGCTCATGAAGATGATGGGCAGCTTGACCGCCCCGCTGACCATCTGCACAGTCGAGGGCATGTTGGTGGGCGGGATGGAGAAGACGTTGCCCAGTGAGGAGAAACAGAAGGCCGCCAAGATGAGCGCCAGGGCGAAGGCAAAGGGATGTGACACGCCGAGGCCAAGTGATAGGCCAAGAATGAGGGGAACCAGCGAGATGGCCACCCCAAAGCCAAAGGAGGCCAAGATGTCACCGAGGATGATGGTTTCCAGCCTTACTGGACAGGACATGAGCCGCTCTAGGGTTCTCGACTGGGCCTCCCAGGGAGCCACCACAGGTGAAATACTGGTGGAGGTGAAGAACAGGATCATTCCCAGCAATCCTGGTATCATGAAGTCAATGGTCAGGTGCCGACCGATGGCAAAGGCCAGGAAGAGGAAGATGGGGAAGAGGATGCCGAAGATGATCACCGGGCCCTTGGCATAGTAGATGCGAATGTCCTTGCGGGCCAGGGCCAAAGCACAGCGAGCCTGGTGGATAATCGCCCCGCTAGTCATGCCCCCTCCGTAAAGGCCAGGAAGGCGTCCTCTAGCGAAGGAGCCAGAGTACTCAGAGAGATTATCTTACAGCGCTGACGGCAGGAATAGTTGACCAGGGAAACCACCAGCTCGCCTGGATCGGAGGTATAAAGTCGGTACTTATCCCCCACCCGCTCCACCCTCTCCACGCCAGGAAGCTTGCCGAGGGCCTCAGGATTCACCCGGTCTGCGAAGCTGACCTCGACCGAATGGCGGTGTCGCGTAGCCAGCCTCAGCCTCTGTGGTGCATCCAAGGCCACGAGCTTCCCCCGATCGATGATGGCTACTCGATCACAAAGCCGGTTTGCTTCCTCCAGATTGTGTGTGGTCAGGAAAATGGTCTTGCCCTGGGCATTGAGCTGCCTTAGAAGGGCTTTGATCAGCCGGGAGCTTTGCACATCCAGTCCAGAGGTTGGCTCGTCCAAGAAGAGCACCTCGGGATCACTGATAAGCGCCAGACAGAGCAGCAGGCGCTGTTTCATGCCCCTGGAATATCCCCGAGCTGGGTCATCCTTCCTCTCCAGCAGCCCCACCTGCTCAAGCAGCTGAGTTGCCCTCTTCCGAGCTGCTCGCCGCGGAACGTTATACAGCTCAGCCATCAGCATCAGGTTGTTCCAGCCAGATAAATCCAGGTAGGGATTGGCCACCTCGGGCATTACCCCAGCCACCCACTTAGCCGGGAGGCTGCCTGCCTCATGCCCCAGAACGAAGGCCCTCCCCCCATCTGCCCTTATTACCCCGGTCAGTATCCTGACCATGGTCGTCTTCCCTGCCCCATTAGGACCAAGCAAACCAAAAAACTCTCCCCTATGCACTTCAAAGCTGATCCCTTGTAGGGCCCGGAGCTGACCGTAATGCTTGCTCAAAGCTTCCACCTTGATGGCAGCGTTATCTTGAGACATTCCCACCTCTGAAAGGGCAAGGTCCTCCTTCAGCTTCCTCCAGCTCATCCAGTGAGAGAGCTGCCAGAGCCTGCCTGCGGCAGTGCTCCAGAGCCTCGCGATTGATAAAGTAGTGAACGTAATACCCTCTTCTCTCACCCTTAACCAGTCCAATAGATCGGAGCACCTTCAAATGCTGAGATACGGCCGATTGTGTCACGCCTAGAAGAGCAGCCAGGGCATTGACACATAGTGCTCGGCCCTCCCGCTGCTGGCAGAGGAGCCTCAACAGCCTTAGCCTGGTGGGATCAGCCAGGGCACCAAAAATAGCTGCCGACCCCTCGATCTCTTCCCTGAGCACCTGTGCCATAATTATATAAGCCTACGCTAATATACTAATTTGAATTCCCCGGGAAGTCAACTACTGGGGTGAGCTTCTCCCTGCCGTAGCTTTCCGATCAGGCCAGCGAATGGTCTCCCACTGCCCACTCAGTATTGCTGGCGCCAGTTCTCAGCAACTGTAACCAGTTCATGTCTGCTCAGACCCAACTTCTTGAACCAGGGGACCCCGTAGGTGGTAGCCACCAGAGAAAGGTGTCTGAGTCTCTCGACCACGGTCTTCCTCAGGAAGTCACGTCTCTGGGGAAGCGAACGCATGCCTGCCGCCTCCTGCCATAAGGCTCGCCCCCCAAGAAATCCCGAAGCGCCCGCCTGGCAGGCGAGCTTTACCTCTCGGTGAAACAACTCAAAGTCAACCCCGGCGCTCAAGACCACCCAGGGAACTCGAGAGGCTTCGTCCAACTGCCGACACAGGCTGAGCGCCCTTCCCTCATCCTCCTCGTAATTCAGGTCGGCCGGAAACTCTACCTTCAAAACATCTAGGGGAAGCGAGCTGAGTTGTCGGGCCGTTTCCAGAACTAGCTCAGGCTTTACGCGAGCAAAATTCCGGGGGTTCTTCTCCGCCCTCCCCACCGGGTACGTCTTCGGCTCAACGAGAAAGGGGATATCGTGTCGAAGGCAGTCCTCAGCCAGTGCCTTCACCAGCTCGAGCTGTTTTGAGGCGACATCCCTGAGGTCAGGTCGGTAATAGAGCAATAGTTTGACCGCCTGAGCTCCCAGCCTCTTGGCCTTCTCCACGCCCCACCCAGGCAGTAAGCGAGTAAGCCTGGCCTCTGCTGAGCCAGCATAACCCGTGGATTCCAGGCTGATGAGAAGGCCAGTAGACCCTGGGAGAACTCCGCCAGCGATGGCCTGGGCTGCTCCATAGACCGGGTCCAGCAAGACAGCACTGCAATGAGGCGCCAGAAATCGGCAAAGGTCGAGCTTATAGCTCACCATTGTCTTGTAGCTAACTGCCCTGGGATTATCCTCATTGAGCATCTTCTGAAGGGAGCCACGGTGATCCATAGCACAGATGGCGAAGATCCCATCTGAATTGGCCAGTTGCTGCAACCCTCTTATCTTTCCCAGACTGAGCTGCTTCATTGGGCACTCCTTTCCAGATTTATGTGGCCAGCAGCTTGAGCAGGTCCAGCAAGCCAGCATCAAATTCCTTCCTCCTCTGCCAGGTCTCCTCCAGAGGGGTAAGGATGAGCTGACCCCCTACCTCCCCAACCATTTGCTTGTTCTTGCCCTCAAGTAAGGCTTCAACAGCCGCCAGGCCCAGTTTGCTGGCCAGGATGCGATCCCTGGCCGTTGGTGAGCCTCCCCGCTGGACATGCCCTAAAATACACACGCGGTAATCGTAACCCGTTTTTCGTCCCACCTCCCGCGCTATCTCCTGAGTTCTACCAGGGGTACCCCCTTCAGCTACCAGGACTATCAAGCTCTTCTTGCCTAGCTCATACCCTCTTCTTAAGGACTGACAGAGCTCCTCGATGTCCTCCTCTATCTCCGGAATCAAAATCTCATCAGCGCCCGTGGCGAGTCCGGTGTGCAGCGCAATGAATCCCCGAGTTCGACCCATCACCTCAACGAAGAACAATCGCTCCAGCGATTGAGCAGTGTCTCTAATGCGGTCAATGGATTCCAAGGCAGTATTTATTGCCGTATCGAAGCCAATGCTGAAATCGGTACCATAAACATCGTTGTCTATGGTGGCCGGAACACCGAGAACCTTAATTGAGCCTTCATCAGCCAGGGCAGCTGCTCCGCGAAAGGTGCCATCTCCACCGAGTGCTAGGAGCCCATCAACTCGTTGCTCTTCAAGGAACTGGAGAGCTCTCCGCCGGCCCTCCGCGGTGAGCATTTCGGCGCAGCGCGAAGTGCCCAAGAAAGTTCCGCCAGATTGCAGAATGTTCGACACCTCCCGAGGACCCAGTTCCACTGCCTCCCGGGCAATGAGTCCGGAGAATCCCCTTTTAATTCCTACCACCTCCAGCCCTTTAGCTGAAGCACATCTGACGATGGCCCTGATGCAGGCATTCATCCCCGGAGCATCACCACCGCTGGTTAGAACAGCCACCCGTTGCATCGTTTTTTTCCTCCTCTCAGCAGCGGTTCCTTCCTAAACCCAGGAACTGCTCACCTCACCGAGGTTAAAATCTGAGCTTCAAAGTCACTATCTGAAAAGGCCTTAGCTCTAACTCCTCAGTCCCTCTCTCTTCCTTGTCCTCCAGGACATTCGACTTTAGAATCTCCCGGAGGGCTTTCCAGAATTTTAGATGCAGCCTGGTGGTCTCGCCAGAGGCCTCGTAGAATCTCAAAATCGCCCCATCGCCATCCTCCGCTCGCTTCAGGCGAGAGAGAACCACGTTTTCAGGAAGACTGAAGAAGGAAAATTTATCGGCAGGTAACCTTTGCCCTGAACCCGGGCCCTCAGGACCACGAGCCTCCACATACCGACAGATTGGCCGGTTGGCAAAGCCCAGGGCTCTCACCCAGACTTTGCTCTCCTTCCAGTCTCCGCGGTGAGGGTAGATCGCAAAGTTGAACTCATAGTCTCGGCCCAGCTCCAGAGCACCCATGACCGGCACAACGGGCCCCTTGTCGCCATGAGACAGCAGGTCCACCGAACGCAGGAGGGTAAGCCTGATCTTCCCCTCGCTCGCCTGATAACCAGGTATTCCCTGCGTCAACACCGCCACCCCCCTCCCCCCAAGGCTATAATCCACCCAGCCATTCATGGGATAGTCTCGCTCATCCTCCCTTCGGCGCACGGCTCCAAAGATGGTCCCGGAGGTGCACTCGCCAGCTCGAAGACCAGTGTCTACCACCGCTCTCAGCCTTACATGGGGAAAGTTGGATCTCAGCCTGAGCTTGAACTCTACCCAGGGGATACCCGAATAAAGGGAAATCTCCTTCTCCAGCTCCATCAGCTTCTGCCGGTAGAACTCCATGCCGTAGTGCTCCCTGAGCCGGTAAGGCCAGAAGCACCCATAGAGTTCCTCGGTGAGGATGATCCTCTGGCAAATTTTGTTCTTCTCCACCCTGAATCCGGTGATCTTAAAGACGGGCTTGTTCGGCGAGGTGTCGCCCTCGGCTCCGATGATCCCGACGAGCTCTCGGGAGATGTCCCGATGACTGTACACTGAGCCCACCTCGTTTTCTATCTCAAGGCGAACCTGCCTCACCTCCTCTCCCCCATCGGCATTGAGGATTCGGCACAGGCCATCCAGGTGATTGACCTCCACCCGCAGGTGTTCATTTTCAATGAAGTCCGTCCCCGGCTCGACCCTTCTCTGGGCCATTGGGGCTTCGCTCGGAACGATTCGATAGGTGCGGTAACCCAGGGGTGGTACCTGAGCCATCAGTCCTACCTTGGCCCACCTGAGCCACCCGTGTCGCCCTCTATCCTCATCAATGAGCTCCCACTCGGTCTCCTCCAGTTCAAAGTTGGTCATTCTCTCCTCTTCAGGGAAGCGAATCTCTGCCTCGACATAATCATAAACCTCAAAACTGTTGGGGTTAAAGACGACCAGCACTCGCTCTTCCGGAGCCACCAGGGAGAGGAGGTGGCTCAGCGAACTGTGCAGGATGGGCTTGAGGGTGGCCTCCAGATTCCTGAAATCACTTCTGACTTCCTCGTAGACCTCATCTATCGAAGTACCGGGAAGAACATCGTGAAAGGCCAGAAAGAGTATTCTGTCCCAGGCTCGACCGAGCTCTCTCCCAGGGTAGGCCTTCCCGAAAAGCCAGGCCAGCGTGGCGAACCTCTCAGTGTTGAGGAGAAGGTTCTCCATCTCGAAGTACTTCAGCTTGACCCACATCCGGGTGCTCCAGACGCCGTCAAACACCCGATCACCCTGATACATCTCCCCCTTTTGCACCTCAAGCTTATCGCCCATCTCTTCCACCGCTCGGAAGAACTCTTCCGGCGAGGCTATCTTTATCTGATAGTCAGAATTGCGGGCGTTAAAATTGTCCAGCTCCTTCAGCAGCCACTCTGGGAAGGGGCAACTGCCGATCCCGCACGGAAGAAGAATGCTCTCCGTCGCCGCATAGCTTGCCAGCTCCTCGATATTCTCCCGCAGGTATTCCCCGAAAAGTCCCACGTGGTAGCTATGACTGGAGGCGAAGTAATGTGCCAGGATTCTCGTCCCATCCAGCCCCTCCCACCAGAACTCGCTTTTGCCTTTCTGGCGGTCAAATCCCCGGCCAAAAGCCACCCAGCGGTAGCCGGCATCCCGGTAAAGCTGCGGAGTTTGAGCATTCAGCCCGAAGGAGTCGGTTATCCAGCCCACCAGGATATCCTGACCGAGCTTTTCCCGGACATATCTTTTTCCCCTCAGGATCTCCGACACCAGGGCCTCTCCTCCCGGCAGGAAAAAATCGGCCATCAGATACTGGCCATCGATTACCTCAATCCTTCCCTGAGCTGCCATCTCTTTTATCCTCTCAAAGAGCCCCGGATCCATGTGCTCCGCCTCCTCCAGTTGCTGAACGTCCTCGACGCCAAACCGGAACTCGGGGAAGAGAGAGCAAAGCGTTATCGCCTGCCGGAGAAGCCTGAGGTTGACGTAGGAGTAGTCCTCCCTGCTGAACTTCCAGACAATGTCGTAGTGAAAGTGGGGAAAGAAAAAGATCTGCCTAGCCTTCCTCGACCTTCTAGCCCTTTTCTCAGCCATGCATT
>CAZYDA010000026.1:0-10804 GCA_964645275.1 uncultured Dehalococcoidia bacterium
GGGATCCGGGGCGAAGAGATCGTCCTTGAGCAGTTTAGCCCGAGCAAAACAACCTCCGAGGCAGATCTCCCTTAGCTCACATTCAGCACAGGGTGGGGAAAATTTGGGTTGGCTGAGACGCCGGGTGAGCTCGTTTTCCTCCTGTTTCCGCCAGGCAAGGGCCAGCCCTTCTTTAACGTTACCCAAGGATATGTCCAGCACATCGCAAAGCAACACCTCCCCCTGTGGAGAGAGATCGACTTCCTCAGCTCGGCGGCAAGAGGAGAAGAAGATGTTCCGCGAATTTGTCACTAGCCCGGCGAAGGGGAGGCACCAAAGGGAGAGGGGAAAGTCAGGTCTGGCCTCTCGCTCGGCCTGCTCCAGGGCCGTTATTATTTCCCTCGGTCCAGGAGCCAACTCCTTCCTCGCCCTGCCTGACGGCATCACCGGGATAAGACAGCCCACCGCGGCACCGAGCTCCCTGGCCAGGGAAAGCTGCTCAGCCACCTCCCCAACGTTCAGCCTGTTTACCGCCATGATGGTGGAGAACCTCATCCCCAGCTTGCTCATCCGTCTAGCAGCCGCGAGCACTGGCTCCCAAGTGCCCGGTCCCCGAACTTTCTCGTGAGTCTCTGGCCTTGCCCCATCGAGGCTAAGAAAGACCCAGACCTGGTATTCGAAGAGCTTTTCCAGCACCTCATCGGAGAGGAACGAGCTATTGGTAACCACTGTGGTACTGATACCATGCTGGTGAGCCCGCTCCATCAACCTCAGAGCATCGGGACGCACAAATACCTCTCCGCCGGTGAACCCGATATGCCTCACCCCGAGCTCAGCGGCCTGATCTATTAAGTCTAAGGCCTCTCCCTCGCTCAGCTCTCCCTTCCGGGGAAACCTGGTGGCATAGCAATGCCGGCAAGACAGGTTACAGCGAGAGGTAACAAGCCAGATGATGCTCCGTGGCCCTTTTGGGTCAGCAATTACCTCGTCCTTCATTCCCTCACTTCAATCTGCAGGTAAAGGTCACCAGGAATCTTGCCCTCCAGTCCCATTCCCCTGAGGCGAATCTTGGTGCCGGATCTCACCCCAGCTGGTATCTTGACCTGCAGTGTCTTCTTCTCCTTCCCGCGGCGGTAAACTATTCTCTTCTCACAGCCTACGGCAGCTTCCTCAGGCTTAAGCCTTACTTCCTGATAGAGATCTTTGCCCCTCGGTGGCAGGTTCTGCCATTTTCCCAAGTCGAGGCCAAAAAATCTCTTGAGGAGGTATCTCCCCAATCGAGCAGTTAGCCTGTTTAAGAGCCTCTCAGCAAGTCCTAGACGTCTTTCTTGGAATGGCTGACTGGGGGTAAAATCCCGGTGATCAGCCAGGCCGGGGCCATAGAACCGGAAGACAAAGCCCCTCCCGCCGAAGAAAACCCGATTCAGGAAGTCCTCATCAAATCTGAGTCCGCCCTCCGAAAATAAGCGACTTAGCTCCTCGAAGAAGTCGCGGTTGGCGAAGGTGGAACGAAAGATCTCCTCCGGCTGATAGCGGGATTCCCAGCCAGGTCCGACCCTGGCAAAGCCGCTACGGAGGTTATCATACTCCCGACGCCTCCCTTCATCGCCGAGCACTGCGTAGGCCTCGTTTATCTCCTTGAACCTCGCCTCCGCTTCCTTCTCCCTCCCCGGGTTCCTGTCAGGATGGTATTTGAAGGCCAGCCGGCGGAAGGCGCGCTTGATCTCCTTCTGGCTGGCATTCTCTGGGACGCCGAGTACCCGGTAATAGTCCTTCATGCTCCCCCATTCAGGGACTGTTCAATCGTTCCGCCCCCCAGCACTACCTCCCCCTGGTAGAAGACTGCTGCCTGGCCTGGGGTAACTGCGGGCTGGGGCTGGTCGAATTCCACCCTTACCTCATCCCCCTCCAGCGGAGTAAGCCAAGCCTCGGCCCCCTCATGTTTATACCTGATCTTCACCCTAGCCCTCAAGGGCTGCTCCAGCCTTTCTATGGCTATCCAGTTGACCTTGGAGGCTATCAGTCCACGACTGTATATCTCCTCCCGGCTCCCCACAATCAGGGCATTACGCTCGGGATCAATTCGGGTTACGTAGAGCGGCTTCCCCACAGCCAAGCCCAGCCCTCGGCGCTGACCAATGGTATAGCTGGGAAGCCCTCGGTGCCTCCCCAACAAATTCCCCTCTCTATCCAGCACCGGGCCGGGGCGCAGTTCTCCGAAAAGCCAGAGGTAACCTCCCTCAGCAAAGTCCTGGCTTTCGGCTGGCTCGACTGGGAGTCCAAGGTCGTGGGCCATTTCTCTTACCTCCGACTTGGGATAATCCCCCAGTGGAAGCAGAAGGTGTTCAAGCTGCTCTTGGCTGAGGGCGTAGAGGAAATAGGATTGATCCTTGCTTTCATCCCTAGCCCTCCTAAGCAGGTAGCGGCCGGCCTCTTCCTGATACTCTACTCGGGAATAATGCCCTGAGGCAAAATAATCAAATTCCAGCCCCCGGCTCCGGGCCTTATCGAGCAAGACCTCGAACTTGAGCCGCTTGTTACACCTAACGCAAGGGTTAGGGGTTCTGCCACGCTGGTACTCCTGACGGAAGTAACCGAGCACCTCAGCCTCGTATTCCTGACTCAAGTCGAGGGCATAGAACGGTATTTTCAGCCTCTCGGCCACCCTTTGAGCTTGCTCTATCGACCTCTCCTCCCCTGGCCCATAGCAGGCGTGACGTCTTGTGAGGGGCACCTTTCCACCGCGCCAGGTCCTCATGGTCAAGCCGATGACCTGGTAGCCCTTCTCCCTGAGCAGTGCGGCTGCCACAGCGGAATCGACCCCACCGCTCAGGGCCACAGCGACCTTGGGCCTATCCTCACCTCGACTGTTTAGCATGGTGCCTCTTTGCTGGGGACTTCTAGGACTTCTTTGAGAGGGGACTGAAGAGGATGGTGATCACGTCTCCATCCTGAACGAGGTAATTCTTCCCCTCGAGCCGCAGCAAGCCCTTGGATCTGGCCTCCTGCAGGCTACCACACTGCAGCAGAGCCTCATGCGAGATAACCTCCGCTCGAACAAAGCCTCGCTCCATATCCGTATGGATCTTCCCCGCTGCTTTCTGAACCGTGGTTCCGCGACGCACTGGCCAGGCCTTCACCTCCCCAGAGGCGACGGTGAAAAAGGTTACAAGTTCCAGAAGGTCGTAAGAGAGCTTAATCACCCGGTTCAGCCCGCTTTCAGTCAGCCCCATCTCCTGGCGAAAGACCTCCGCCTCGGGTTCTGGTAGCTCGCAAAGCTCCATTTCCAGCTTGCCGGAGAGGACTGCCACGCCCACATGGGGGCGGGAATATTTTCGGGATAACTCCTGCTCCAAGCGAGCAGCCTGACCCAATCTCTCCTCCCCAATGTTGAAGAGGAGCAACAAGGGTTTTGCCGTGAGGAACTGATAGTTCTCGATCAGCTTAAGCTCTGTAGGACTCAAGTCCTGTTCACGAATCGGTAGGTTGTTCTCCAAGTTCTCACTAAGCCTTTCAAAGAACGCCAACTCTTTTAGATTGGCCTCCCTCTCCATCTCCCGGGCTCCTCTTAGCAGAGCCTTCAACCTCTCCACCCGGCGCTCCACGATGGCCAGATCGGAGAGGAGGAGCTCTGCATCCATGGCAGCGATAGCTTCATGCAGCTCGTCTGGAGCACTCCCATCGAAGGCTCGAACTACATGGATGAGCGCATCCGACTGACCCAGTTGCGCCAGAAATTGTCCTCCGAATCCTTCCCCTCTCCCCAGCCCCGCAGGCACCGGATGGTCAACATATTGAACCTCCGCCGGGACAACTCGCTTAGGTTTCAGGAGCTGAGCCAGGCCTTCAAGGCGGGGATCCGGAACCTTTACCACACCTATATGAGAACCGGGAGAGTAGGCCGTCTCCGCCTTTCCCCGGGTGAGAGCATTGAAGACAGTGGTTTTGCCGCTCTGCGGGAAGCCGATCAGACTGAGTTCCATTCCAATAGCTTTAGGTTCACCGATTGGTATGCTAAAATAAGTCTCGGTTCTATTATACCTTGAATGCGCCGGCTTTGAAACGAAATGGCCGTGGACCTAAGCGAGGGGAGATGCTCTACATTCTCTACGGTGAGGATGACTTCTCGCTCCGGGAGCAGCTCTCCGAGCTGAGGAAAGGAGCTGACGTTCAGGTGCTGGCGGCAGACAAGCTGACACTGGGGGAGCTTCTCCGCATCAGCAGTACGCTGCCATTCCTCGCCCCCAGGCGTCTGGTGATCGTTGAGGGGCTACTCAGCCGTTTTGAGTCCCGGGGACAATTTCCGGAGAGGGACGAGTGGTCTCAGCTAGCGCAACATGTCGCTCAACTCCCGGCAACGACAACGCTGGTGCTGGTTGATGGAAAGCTGAGCCCGACAAACCCTTTGCTGAGGAAGTTAGGCCCCAAGGCAAAGGTCAGGGAGTTCAGGCCTCTCAGGGGAGCTGAGCTGCAGAGGTGGATTCACGAGCGCACCGCTAACCTTGGAGGCCAGATCTCCCCTCGGGCAGCCAGGCTGCTGGCGGAGCTTGTGGGAGGCAACCTCTGGATACTTTCCCAAGAGCTGGAGAAGCTCTACCTCTCCGCCCAGGGTCGCCAAATTGAAGAGGAGGACGTGCTGGAGCTGGTAAGCTATGCCAAGGAGGCCAGCATCTTCTCCCTGGCTGACGCCATTGTGGGACGGCAACTGCGCCGAGCTTCCCGCCTTCTCCAGGAGTTCTTCAGTCAGGGCGCTGCCCCAGCCTATCTCCTCTACATGATCACCCGGCAATTCCGCCTGGTGATCCAGGCCAGGGAGCTGGCCACAAGAGGTTTATCAAGCCAAGAAATAAATCAGGAGCTGGGTCTCACCTCGAATTATTTGCTGGAGAAGGCGCTGGAGCAGGCGGCGACATATTCGGGTGAGCGCCTGGAGGAGATTTACCGACGCCTCTTAGAGGCTGACGTGGTGATCAAGACGGGGAGGCTCTCTGGTGAGCTGGCCCTAGAGCTTCTGGTGGCCGAAATTTGTTCCTAGGGGGCGGCTGATGCAGATCCAACTTTACGACACCACCCTGCGTGATGGAGAGCAACAGAGAGGGATTTCCTTCTCGGTGGAGGACAAGCTGAAGATCGCCCGCAAGCTAGACGAGCTGGGGGTCCACTTCATCGAAGGTGGCTGGCCAGGTGCCAATCCCAAGGATACCGAGTTCTTTCGCCGGGCCTCAGAATTGAGGTTAAGGGTCGCTGAGTTGGTGGTCTTCGGCAGTACCAGACGCCCCCAAACGCGGGTGGAGAACGACCAGAATCTCAAAGCCTTGCTGGACACCAAGCTCCGGACAGCTACCCTGGTGGGAAAGGCCTGGGATGCTCATGTGACCCGAATTCTCCACACCAGTCTGGAGGAGAACCTGAGCATGATCGCCGACTCCATTCGCTACCTTCGGTCTCAAGGAATGAGGGTTTTCTTTGATGCGGAGCACTTCTTCGATGGGTACAAGCGCAACCCAAGATATGCCCGAAGGGTGGTCGAGGTGGCTGCTGAGGCTGGAGCAGAGATAGTGGTACTCTGTGATACCAACGGGGGCAGCCTACCCGATGATGTAGCCAAGGTATTTAGGGAGGTCAAGGACTGTGGAGCTCCTCTAGGGATCCACGCTCATAACGATGCCGAGCTAGCAGTGGCCAACAGCCTGGCCGCGGTGCAATCGGGCGCGATTCAGGTTCAAGGCACCATCAATGGCTATGGGGAGCGGTGTGGCAATGCCAACCTTTGCTCACTGATTCCCAACCTTAAACTAAAATTGGGGATAGACTGCATAGATGAAGCCCGCCTCCCGCTTCTCACTGAGGTAAGCCGCTACGTGAGCGAGGTAGCCAACCTGCCACCGGACCCCCGCCTCCCTTACGTGGGGGCCAATGCCTTCAGTCATAAGGCTGGGCTGCACATCTCCGGCATGGTCAGGTCCCAAGAGAGCTACCAGCACATCGACCCAAATCTTGTGGGCAACCGACCCCAGGTTTTGGTTTCCGAGCTCTCCGGAACGACGGCCATCATCTTCAAGGCGAGAGAAAAAGGGCTGGACTTTGCAGCCCAAAAGAGGAGGGCCAGGCAAATACTTAAGCAGGTTAAATCACTGGAGGCCCAGGGATTTAAGTTCGAGGATGCCGAAGCTTCCTTCGAGCTTCTGCTGCGCCGGACTCAGCCAGACTATCGCCCGCCATTCGAGCTGGTGGACTTCATGGTGGTGGTTGAAAAAAGACGTCGGATACCCACCATCGGCAACGAGCAGGTGCTCTCCGAGGCCATGCTAAAGGTAAGGCTTGAGGATCGCCTTATCCATACTGCTGCCGAGGGGAATGGGCCAGTTAATGCCCTGGACCTAGCCCTGCGCAGGGCCTTAATTCAATTCTACCCTGAGCTGGCTCAGGTTAAGCTGACCGACTACAAGGTGCGCATCCTTGAGGAGAGCGAGGGGACGGAGTCCCGGGTCAGGGTCTTCATCGAGTCAACCGATGGAGAACATGAGTGGCGCACCATGGGCAGCTCAACTAACATCATCGAGGCCAGCTGGATTGCCCTGGCCGATAGCCTGGAGTACTGGCTTACCAAGCTCAGACCCTCAGCCTGGTAGGACAGAACCCCAAGGAATCGAAGTTCCCTAGGGTTCAAATATCACCCGCACAAGTATATCTAACGACTTGCCGAAACTAACCTTCCCCGGCCTCAAAATTCGCCAGGCAAGATTCTACAAGCCTGCCAGTTTCCCTTCCTGGCTTCCCGCCAAGGTTTCCTACCTAACCTCTGCACCATCGGGCGAGGTGGCTGAGGTTTCGGTCAGGGGAGCAACTCTCTGCTGCTTCCTTGGAGGCAGGGGGTGTCGCATGAAAGCCGGCACATCGAGCTTATCCTCTTCCTTCAGCGACTTCAGGAGCTGGCGAATCTCCTCCTCCTTGGGGGCATACATCTTCCGCCCGCCGGCGAATCCGGTAGCGATGATGGTGACTTTGATCTCGTCATCCATGTCGGGGTCATGGGCTACGCCGAAGATGATGTTGGCATCCGGATCAACCGACTGGCGAATGAGCTCAGCGGCCTCATGCACCTCGGAGATGCTCAGGCTATCCCCGCCGGTGAAGTTGAGCAGTACCCCTTTGGCCCCTTCGATGGAGGTATCCAGCAAGGGACTAGAGATGGCGGCCTTCGCAGCCTCGATTGCCCGGTTAGGGCCGCTGCCTCGGCCAATGCCCATCCAAGCTGGCCCGGCCTCGCTCATCACCGTCTTGACGTCGGCAAAGTCAAGGTTGATCACGCCGGGGACAGTAATGAGCTCGGAGATGCCCCTGACCCCATTCCACAGCACCTCATCGGCCATGGCGAAGGCCTGCTCCACCGAGACACGATAATCGCAAATGGTGAGCAAGCGATCGTTGGGAATGATGATCAGGGTGTCAACCTTCTCCACCAGTTCATTTATCCCCGCCTCGGCCTTCTGACGACGAACAGAGCCCTCAAAGGTAAAGGGCTTGGTCACGATGGCGATGGTGAGGGCCTTGGCCTGCTTGCCAAGCTCGGCGATCACCGGGGCCGCCCCGGTTCCGGTACCACCCCCCATGCCGGCGGTGATGAAGAGCAGGTCGGTGCCACTGATCAGCTCGGCCAGCGTGTCCCGACTTTCCTCGGCCGATTTCCTCCCCAGCTCAAAGTCACCCCCCACCCCCAGGCCCTTGGTGAGCTTCTCACCAATCTGAACGCGCAGCGGAACCCGTATCTTCATCAAGTCCTGGGCATCGGTATTCACGGCGATGAACTCCACACCCTCAACTCCTCCCCGAACCATTCGGTCAACGGCATTACAGCCTCCCCCACCCACTCCGATCACCTTTATCTTGGCCTGATAAGTAGTGAAATCCGCCCCTTTCATCGTCTCCTCCTTTAAGCTAAGTTTGTTTCTGGACCGGGCCACTTTAAAAACCCTACCTCCCCAAGAGCATCCGCTTAAGCTGGGAGAGAGACTGGTTGAGCGTCCTGGCCAGCCCGGCCTTCAGTCCTCTTGACTTCCAGCTCTCCTCAGCCGCGTGGTTCAATCCCCAATAGAGAAGGCCTACGCTAGTGGCAAAGGCCGGGTGAAAGAGGGTCTCGGCGATCCCAGAGATCCCGCCGGGCATTCCTACCCTCACCGGGACTCCCAGTACCTCCTTGCCCAGTGCATCTATCCCCGGGAGAGTAGCCGTGCCCCCGGTGAGAACCAGTCCCGCCGGAACCAGCTCCTTCTCCTTCCCGCTCGGCAGCTCGAAGAAAATGAGCCTCAGGATTTCCTCCACTCGCACCCGAATGATGTCGCAAAGCTCTCGATAGGAAATGCTGTGGCGATCTTCCAGTTCTAACTTCTCGGGCTGCTCCCGGCTGTCATATCCCGGTGTCACATTGCCGTATTTCTTCTTCATCTCCTCGGCCAACTCATACGGTATGCCCAGGCCAACGGAGATGTCCCGGGTTAACTGGTGACCGCCCACGGAGATCACGGCAGAGTGCCAGACGCTCCCCTCCTTAAAGATGGCGACATCGGTTGTGCCGGCGCCGATGTCAGCCAGGATAACGCCAGCATTCTTCTCGTCCTCGGTGAGCACAGCCTCCCCAGCGGCTAAAGGGGCTAGAATGAGGTCCTCGATGTCCACGCCAGCGCCGCGAACGCTTTTGACCAAGTTCTGCACCGAGGCAATGGAAGCAGTGACAACATGGGTCTCGACGTCCAAGCGAAAGCCATGCATTCCTACCGGTTCTCTCACCTCCACCTGCCCGTCGAGGATGTATCTTCGCGGGATCACATGAAGGAGCTGCCGATCGCTGGGGATGGTGATGCTGCGGGCTGACTCGAGCACGCGGCTCAGGTCATCGTTGGTCACTCGACGGTCACTTCTGGTAGTGGCCACTACGCCGCGGCTGTTAAGGGAGCTTATGTGCTTGCCGGTCACGCCCACATAAGCTGACTCCATCTTGACTCCACTGATTCGCTCAGCCTTCATAATCGATTCTTCGATGGCTTCCTTAGCTTCCTCGATGTTGACCACCAGACCCTTGTGCACCCCTTTAGAGGGCACTACTCCAACTCCCAGTATTCGAATGGTATCCTCATCGCCAAGATTCGCCAGAATGCTACAAACCTTACTGGTGCCAACGTCTATTGAAGCGAAAGTCTTTGCCATTTTGCCCTCCTTTTCACTTCTTTTACTTCGGCCAGGCAGCAAGTTGTGGATTTCCGCTTTCTCACCCCCCTTCAACTGATGTTAAAAGCCTGGCAGAGTTTTAAGCTGCTCAGTTTGTGCCCGCCTCAGCCAGGCGCTCGGCAACCCGAAGCTTGGCGCTTCGACTCCGGGGATTTCGCTGCACCTCCTCTGGAGAAGGTCGAAGAACCTTCCTCAGCACCACCTGCAACCTCTCTTCCTGGCGCATGAAGTTCTTCACCAGCCGGTCCTCGAGGGAGTGGAAACTGATGACCACCAGCCTTCCACCCTGACCGAGGACCTTCACCGCAGCCTTAAGCGCCAGGCTCAGATTCTCCAGCTCGTGGTTAACCGCAATGCGCAGGGCCTGAAAGGTCCTAGTCGCTGGATGAATTCTCCCCCTCCGGCCATTCACCGCCCGGCTTACCAGCTCAGCAAGTTGCAGGGTAGTCTTTATCGGACGATTTTGCACTATACAGTGGGCGATGCGGTGGCTATGCCGTTCCTCTCCGTACTTCCGAAGAATGAGAGCCAGCTCTTCCTCAGGGAAGCGGTTGACGATGTCCTCAGCAGTGAGGGACTCACGGGGGTCAAAGCGCATATCTAGAGGAGCCTCTCGCTGGAAGCTGAAACCTCTCCCCTCCTTCTCCAACTGCAGAGAGGAAACCCCGAGGTCAAACAAGACACCGTGGACAGGATGGAAGTGGTACCGCTGGCAAATCTCCCAAAGGTTTCGAAAATTCTCCTGAACCAGGAAGCAGTTCCTGCCAAATTTCTCAAGTCGTCTGCGGGCAATTTCAATGGCCTCGGGGTCAACGTCCAACCCCAAGAGAAGCCCTCCAGGCGCGCTGGCCTCTAGGATGACCTCTGCATGTCCCCCTTCTCCTATGGTACAGTCTATATACCGGCCACCCGGCTGCACTCGCAGAGCCTCAAGAGTTTCCACCAGCATTACCGGACGATGGTAAATTTGCATCAGCGCAGCTCAATCCCCTCCATGAGCTGCCAGGCCTGCTGGCTCATGAGGGCCTTTTCTCCCTCCCAAAGCTTTTTATCCCAGATCTCCACGTAGCTGTTTACTCCCACAATGACCACCACGTCCTTTACCTCAGCATACTGGCGAAGTGGTGGCGGAAGCAGTATCCTCCCCAACCTATCAGGCTCAAGGTAGAAGGCGCTGGCGAAGATAAACCGAGAAAGTCTCCTGGATTTGAGGCGCGTCGCCGGCAGAGAAGCTAACCTCTCAGCCACTCTTTGCCACTCAGCTACCGGGTAAGCCGCCAGACATCTTTCAACGCCTCGAGTGAGCACCAAGCCACTCCTAAACTCCTCCCGGAAGCGAGAGGGAATGGCTAGTCTACCCTTAGGGTCTAGTCGATGTTCGTATTCTCCCAGAAACAAGTCCGGTCACCTGAGATTTAGTTAGTGGGTGAAGACATACCGCTTTAGAGCTTCACTAGAGCCACCAATAGGGGATAAACCACCTCTTTGCACCACTTCTCCCCACTTTGCTCCAATGATAACCACTTTTATGGCCTTTGTCAACACCTTTTAGGCTTTTAGGGGGTAACTCTCGGGGAATCCATTTCAGGACGAGTGGTTC
>CAZYDA010000027.1:0-10534 GCA_964645275.1 uncultured Dehalococcoidia bacterium
GGATATATGAGGCAACCAATGCTTCTCGGTAACCATTTATTTTGACGCAACTCGGTATTTGCCCTGGCTCAAAGCTGCACGGTTTCTATCTTGTGAACTGTTTGTTTACCCTCACCGCGGCGCGTGACCTGGCGGATTCTCACTCCGGCGAGATCGGTTGAGGTAGTAAGATATTTCTGCGCCAATCGGCCCAGGGGTTGTGCCAAGAGGATGGCAAAAAGTGCGGCGCTGAGCAGCCGCTGCAGCCTTTGCCAGCCCCGAGTTCCTCGAGAAAGGAGAAGCGAAGCTAAGGCAGTGAGGATGGCCGTTACCGCCATATTGGTGCCGCAGAAAGGAGAAAAGGCTAGCTCCTCCTGCCCTTTCTGGAGCCTCTTCAGGGCCTCCTTGGCGGCCTCCTCCACCATCTCGCTGGGAAGGTCACCGTAAAGATAGAAGCCGGTTAAACCTGCCCTCCCCACCAGCTGCACCTTTCCCTCAAGCTTCTGGATCAGGAGTGCCACGGTGGCGTGCTCCAGAGCATGATTTCGACGTATAGCCGTCAGCAGATCAGCCACTTCACCAACAATTTACCCTTAAGCTTCACCCAAGTCAATAGCTTGAGGGTTAGATCTTCCAGAGGCCCAGAGAAAGCAGGATGAGGAGCGAAATCCCAGCGACCATCCCGCCAATCCAGCCCAGGAGTGAGAGGATGGTCACCACCACCCCGGCGATGAATACCCCCAGGGTGATGCAAAGGAAAGCAGTCCAAAAGTCCAGGCCGAGGAGAAAGGCGAGTATGGAACCGGTCCAGGCTCCGCTGCCGGGGAAGGGAATGGCCACGAAGAGCACCAGTCCAAGCCTTTCGTATTTCTCCACCAGTTTGCCCCTTCGACGTGTGTGGCGGAAGGTCCAGTTCAAGGCTCTTTGCAGCAATTCGGCCCTGGCTGCTAGTTTGGAGAGTGGCTCGAGTAACAGAAGGAGGAATGGCACGGGCAGAAGATTTCCCAGGAGGCTTATAGGAAGAGCAAAGCACCAGGACATCCCATAATCATAAAGGGCCAGGGGAAGGGCTAAGCGAAGTTCGGCGACTGGCGAAGCGGAAATGATGAAAACCTTCAGGAGATGTGCTAAACTCACATCATGGCTAGTCTAACAAAGCAGCGGGATGGAGGTCAAATCCCGGGATTGGTTTGGCTCTCTGCTATTGAGGCTTAAACTGTGCTATAATACTGGGCGATAAAAGATGCTTATCTGGAATTTATCCCTGCTTCGTGAAAGTCCAGCACTTTTCTTCCTGTTGGTGGCTCTGGTGGGGATAGCCTTGCTTATCGCTCTCACCTTCCACGAATTCAGCCACGCACTGGTAGCCGATCGGTTGGGAGATGAAACTCCCCGGCGGATGGGACGCCTTTCTCTCAATCCCCTAGCTCACCTCGATCCGCTGGGAACGCTAATGCTGTTCCTGGTCGGCTTTGGATGGGGAAAGCCGGTGCCGATAAATCCCCTCTTGCTTCGGGGAGATCCTCGGTCAGGAATGGGTTTGGTGGCCTCGGCCGGGCCATTGGCCAACTTGAGCCTCGCTGGCCTGTTCGCGGTGCCAGTTAGGCTGGAACTTGTTCCCTGGCACTCGCCACTTGCCCTCCCGCTGCATCCAGATTTGGGGACGATCGTGGTGGCCCTCATCGGCTACATCATTCTTTTCAACCTTATCCTGACTATCTTCAACCTCATCCCCATTGCTCCCCTAGATGGGTTCAAGGTCCTTGTGGCTTTGCTCCCTCGCAACCTGGCCTACTCCTTTGAGCGAACTGAGAGATATGGCTCCATGATCCTGCTGCTGTTTATTTTCTTCGGCTACTTCACTGGCTTCCTCTGGCTTTTTCTCAGGTCAGGGGTAAATTTGCTGGCCCTTGTTTTTACCGGGAGGGCGATCCTATAAGACATGGCGGAGAGTGATAGCTCATCTTCCTCCGGCTGGGCTAGGGTTCGGATTGATGTTTTCGGCCCTAGACCCTTGCTGCTGATCTTATCCGGGCCTTCCGGAGCGGGTAAGGATGTGATCCTCCGCCACTTGAAGGATTCCTCCCCTTCCATCTTCCACGTGATAACACTTACCACCCGACCAAGAAGGCTGGGAGAGGTAGAAGGTCGGGATTACCATTTCGTCTCCCGAGAGGGATTTCAGCAGCTTCGTGAGAAGGGGGAGTTGCTGGAGTGGGCTGAGGTGTATGGTCATCTCTATGGCGTTCCCCGCGAGCCAGTCAGGAGAGCCTTGGCTGAGGGTAGGGATGTCCTTCTCAAGGTGGATGTCCAGGGAGCGGCTCATCTTAAGCGGATCGTACCTGAGGGAGTGTTTATCTTCGTGGTGCCGGCCTCGCTCGGGGAGATCCAGCAACGGCTTGAGCGGCGAGGAACGGAGTCGGTAGAGGAGCTGAGGCTGAGGCTGGAGAAGGCAGAGTGCGAGATGGAAAGCTGGCAACTGTTTGACTATATTGTGGTTAATCGGGAGGGGATGATAGAGGAGGCTTTAGCCCAGGTCAGGGCCATCATCATGGCGGAAAAATGTCGAGCGAGGCCGAGGGAGCTCGACCCGACCCAGCTGTAGATCTACATTTCAGATGACCGACGGAAGGAGATTCAAGCCAATTGACCTAAGTCGTCCAGGCCGGGCGGCAGTGCGCCGCTGGAGAAGAAGTCGCCGAAGGGTAAGGCTTGTTCCCCGGTTCCTAAGGGATTTTATTGATAAACTTCGTGGGGTGAGGTGATGTATATCATCGTAGCTGGAGCAGGAGTGATGGGGTTCCACATTGCCTCCTTGCTGGCGGAGCAGAACCAGGAGGTAGTGGTAGTGGATCAGTCCACGAAAGCTCTGGAGAACATTCGACGAAACCTGGATGTGAAAACCCTGGAGGGCAATGCGGCTACCCCAGGAGTTCTTCGAGAGGCTGAGGCTCACCGGGCCGACCTGGTGATTGCAGTAACTAGCAGTGATGAGACCAATCTCATCATCTGTTTTATAGCCAAGGAGATGGGGGCAGCCATAACCACGGCTCGGGTTCGGAATCCGGAGTATTCGGGGTATTTCATCGTCCCGGCCAAATCACCAGGGGCAGCCCGGAAGGTCATTCGCCCCCGACATTTGGGGGTGGACCTCTTCATCAATCCGGAGATCGAGGCAGTGAGGGAGATAATGACCATCCTGGCCAGCTTTTATCCTACGCCGGTGGAGAACTTTATGGGTGGTCGTGTTCAGGTGAGGGAATTCCGGGTGGTCAAGGAGGCTCTGGTAAATAAGCCCCTGAGTGAGCTTTCCTTGCCCAAACCTTGCGTGGTGGCCGCCATTGCTCGCTCAGGGGAGATGACCCTGCCAGGGGCCAATGAGGTATTGAAGTCGGGGGACCACGTTTACCTGCTGGCCGAGAGTTCCTCCATGGACGAGCTGGGGAAGATGTTCGATCAGCCCCAGCATCCGGCACGGAGCGTGGTTATCCTTGGTGGTGGAAACGTGGGCTTCTTCCTAGCCCAGGGGCTGGAGGGGCGAGGAGTCTCGGTCAAGATCATGGAGGCCAGCGTGGAACGCTGTCGCCTGATTGCCTCCAGGCTGGCTCATACGGTGGTAGTCCAGTGTGAGGCCACTGACCGCGACCTTTTCCTCGAGGAAGGAGTCCCCAAGGCAGATGCCTTTGTGGCTGCTACGGAGAATGACGAGCTGAACATCTTGCACGCGCTACTGGCCAAGAACTTGGGCGTTCCCTGGAGCCTGGCCTTGGTTAATAAGCCAGCCTATATCCCTCTGGCCAAGGAAGTTGGCGTGGATGTGGCTGCCTCTCCCCTTTTGCTCACTGCCAGTAAGGTTGTTCGCTTTGCTTTTCACGGCGGGGCGGTGAACTCGGCCCTCCTGGGTGGCAAGGAGGTTCAAGTCATCGAGTACGTCACCTCTCCCACGGCTCACGTGATTGGCCAGAAAGTCGCGGAGGTTGACTGGCCAAAAGGGGTCGTGGCAGCTGCCTTGGGTCATAACGACTCGGTTACCATTCAGCCTCGGGACGTCGTGGTACAGCCTGGCGATCATCTGGTCGTGGTCTCCCCTCTCGCCACTGTTCCTCTGGTGGAGAAACTTTTCAAGTAAGAATGAGGATAAAAGTAGTCCTCCATTATCTGGGGCTGCTGACGACATTTATCGGGCTCTCCATGCTTCTTCCCCTGGGCTGGAGCCTATATTATCAAGAGCCTGACTGCCTGGCCTTTCTCACCTCTCTGGGCATTACTGTAGGCTTTGGCCTACTCCTCTGGAAGCTCATCCCGGCGGCCCCGGGCAAGTTGAGTCGGAGGGAGGCCATTACCTTGGTAGCGGGCACTTGGATCTTGGTTTCAGCCTTCGCCGCCCTCCCCTACCTATTGGCGGGTACCTTTCAGAATTTCCTCGATGCTTACTTCGAAGCCATGTCTGGCTTCACCACCACGGGAGCCACCGTTCTAAGCAACATAGAGGGCCAGCCCCACGGAATTCTCTTCTGGAGGAGCTTTACCCAGTGGTTAGGAGGGATGGGCATCATCATGCTCTTCGTGGCCTTCTTCCCGGTGCTGGGAATTGGCTCAGCTTACTTGGTCGAGGCTGAGATGCCTGGTCCCCAACCTGAACGGCTGGCTCCTCGCATGCGAGATACGGCCAAGAATCTCTGGCTTATCTACCTGGGCTTCTCCGTTGTAGAGGCCGCTTCGCTTTACGGGGTAGGATTATCCCCATTTGATTCCCTGACTGTTACCCTCTCCACGATGCCCACTGGAGGCTTTACCCCCACTACTCCAAGCATTGGGGCCTATCACAGCGTGCTCGTTGAGGGCATTGTGATGTTCTTCATGTTGGCAGCCGGGGTAAACTTCAGCCTGTATTATTTCCTGTTCTGGAAACGCCAGCCGAGGAGCATCTTCCTTAATCCGGAACTTCGTCTTTATCTCAGCCTTATCCTGGGAGCAACCCTTTTCGTCTCCCTATACCTGATAAAAGATGTGGGGCTGTCAGTGACTCAGGCCTTTAGGTATGGAGGCTTTCAGACGATTTCCATCATGACCACCACGGGATTTGTGACTGCAGATTTCAATGCTTGGCCAGCCTTTTGTCGGGGTGCTCTGCTGATTCTGATGGTCGTGGGGGCCTGTGCAGGCTCGACAGGGGGAGCTCTGAAGGTGATCCGGGTGCTGGTGCTCTCAAAGTATACCTTTCGTCAGATATTTCTGGCCTTCAGTCCCCGGGCAGTCATCCCACTGAAGGTAGGGAGGGATGTCCTTTCCGAAGGAGTTCTCTCAAGGATACTGAGCTTGGCCATACTCTACTTTGCCATTCTGACCGGAGCTTTCATCGTGATGAGTGCTTTGGGACTGGATCTGGTGACGGCGGTCTCCTCGGTGGCGGCTTGCCTAGGAAATGTTGGACCAGGTCTTGGCTTAGTGGGGCCGGCACAGAACTATGGTGCCATCCCAGCAATAGGCAAGGGTGTGCTGACCTTTTGCATGCTGGTGGGAAGGTTGGAACTCTTCACCGTTCTGGTCCTCCTCAGCCCCTCCTTCTGGAAGTGGCGCTAGGCAAATCCTACGCTAGCACAGCTTATAGACGTTTTCCCAGCCGATATTGTATAATGACAGGCGCCTGCCTTAGCAGTAGGCAGTCGAAGTCCCGGTGACCTTAGTGGGTTACAGTGCCCTGATTTAAAATTTGAATTTGTGGGTCCCCAAAAATTTAAGTTTTTGGGGAGGATCATAAGATACTCCCTTCTGCCTGAATGAAAAAACAGACGGTAAGGGAAATAGAGGTAGCGGGGAAGCGGGTTCTGGTACGGGTGGACTTCAACGTGCCACTGGATAAGGTCAGGGGCAAAGTTACCAGTGACCAGCGACTCCTGGCCGTTCTTCCCACCATCAATTACCTCGCTGAGCAGGGAGCTAGAGTGATACTCTGCTCACATCTCGGCCGCCCCAACGGGAAGGTGCGGGAAGAACTACGCTTGGCCCCAGTGGCTCGGCGGCTGTCTGAACTCCTGGGAAGGGTGGTAATTTACGTTCAGGACTGTATTGGGCCCCAAGTAGAGCGACAGGTGGCCCAGCTGAGAGAGGGCGACGTTCTGTTGCTGGAGAACCTTCGCTTTCATCCTGGGGAGGAGGCCAACGACCCGGATTTCGCCAAAGCTCTGGCAAGCTTGGCTGAAGTCTTCGTGAACGATGCCTTAAGTTGCTCGCACCGAGCTCATGCCTCCACCGTTGGGGTGACCAGGTACCTCCCGGCAGTGGCTGGCTTCCTCATGGAGAAGGAATTGGACTACCTGGGAAAGGTACTGACCATCCCTGCCCGCCCCTTTGCAGTGCTGATTGGTGGGGCAAAGGTGGCCGACAAGATAGGCCTCCTGGAGAAGATCTACCAGAAGGTAGACGTGCTGCTCATAGGCGGTGGCATGGCCAATACCTTCCTCAAGGCACAAGGCTGGGAGGTAGGCAACTCGCGGGTGGAGGAGGACAAGCTTGAATCAGCCAGACACTTGCTGCAGGAAGTCTCCAATAATAGGGGCCAACTCCTGCTTCCCTCAGATGTGGTGATAGCTCGGGAGTCAGACTCGGGGGAAGCGAGGACAGTGATGGTGGGAGAGGTGCCTCCAGGATGGCAGATACTAGACATTGGGCCCCAAACCGTACAGCAGTTTGCCAAGGAACTGAAGCGCAGTAGGCTAATCCTGTGGAATGGGCCAATGGGGGTCTTCGAGCAGCCTGCCTTTGCACGGGGTACTTGGGCCATGGCCGAGATCTTGGCCGGACTGGAGGCCACCACTATCGTTTGCGGCGGCGACAGCGCCGCCGCGCTGGAGAAGCTAGGACTTACCTCCAACATGAGTTTTGTCTCCATGGGGGGAGGAGCCTCGCTGAGATTCCTGGAAGGAGCTACACTACCTGGCGTGGCTGCCCTGCTTGACCGATAAGCTTGCTCCAAGCTTCACCTTGAACCACCCGGGAGATTTCCCGCACTGGCCGTCCATACCTTTTGGCCAATTCCTTTATCTCCTCATATTCTGGTTTTATCTGCAAAATCTTGCCGTTTTCGTCCCGAGCCACCTTAACCATGAGCCTCTCTTTTCTCCCGAAAACCATGACCTCTACCTGCGAGACCTCCCTCTCCAAAACATACCTTCGACAGGGGTAGAAGCGTACCCCAAGTGTGCCCAGCTCCTCAAACAGCAGCCGAGCAAATTTTTCCACCCTATCCTCCTCGACCATCACCTGGATGATCTGTCCTGGCCGCTCCTTCTTGGTGAACATGGGGATGAGGCAGCAATCTCGGGCACCTTCCTTCAGCAGCCGGCCCATCAAGTGACCCACTATCTCTCCAGGAACATCATCCACGTTGGTCTCCAGGACATAAATCGTCTCCAGCAGTAGAGTATCCTCAGTCGGCTCACCGAGCACCAGCCGGAGCAAATTAGGTCTCCCTGGCAGTTCCACCTCACCCGCCCCATAACCCACCTGCAGCGGCCTGAGCTTTGGATAAGAGCTGACCACCTCATGAGCCAGGTTTACAAGTAAGGCAGCGCCCGTAGGAGTAGCCAACTCATGGCTGACCTCCTGCCCCACCAGAGGGAACCCCCTCTCCCGGAGGATTTCCAAAACGGCCGGTGCGGGGATGGAAACTCTGCCATGGGAGAACTCCAGACATCCACTCCCCACCGCTACTGGCGTGCTGTAAATCTGGGTTCCCTTCAGGAGCTTCAGATCCTCCAGCGCCACCGCCACCCCAATTATGTCAAACAAAGTATCCATTGAGCCCAGCTCTGCCAGGTGCTCTGCAGCTCCATGCACCTTGGCTTCTGCCTGGGTGAGCGTGGCCAGCGCCTCCCGGGATAGCCTCCTGGCCTCCTCGGAGAGCCCAAGCTTCTCCACAACCTGAACTGCTATCTTCTCGAGCTCAGCGCCGGTTCTTTCCTGAGGCTCCTCCTCGATTCTCAAGCTCGCCCTCTGCCCCCGCAGCCCACCCCGGGTAACAAGGTCGAACCCCAGCTCAAGCTCGTGACAGTCAGGAACGTTCTCCCTGAGGCATTCCACCACCTCCGCCAGCCGCGAGGTGCTCGCCCCTAGGTCAACAAGGGCTCCCAGAAGCATATCCCCTGAGATGCCTGCCGTCTGGCAGTCTATTAGCAAGACTTTAGTTCTGCGACCACTTCGTCCCATTGATCCCCCTAAATGAGATTTTTGTAAACTCATCATTATATAATAGAGTCAAGCCGGTCAAGCAGTTCCTCTGGTAAATCTGGGGAGCTTATTGTGAGGAAGATCCTGAGGAAGCTGGCCAGAGGTGAGATTACCGTAGCTCAGGCCGAAAAGTTGCTGCGAGTCTGGGCGGTGGAGGAGATTGCTGGGCTGGCCAAGCTGGACATCTCGAGAGAGATTCGCCGGCAGGTTCCTGAGGTGGTGCTGGCGGAGGGAAAAAGGCCGAAGGACGTTCGGGACATAGCCCTGCGGGCAGCAAGGAAGTCCGGGCGGACTATCATTAGCCGAGCAGCCAGGAGACATTTTGAGATTCTCCGTCGGGCTCTGCCGGAGGAGATGACGCTAGAGGTGAGGGAGAGGGCTAGGATAGCTGTGCTGCGGCGGAGGGACTTCGTGGTCGAGAAGACCGGGGGACGCATTGGCCTGCTAACCGCCGGCACTTCGGATATACCGGTGGCCGAGGAGGCGAGAATCGTGGCCGAGGAAATGGGCTGTGAGGTTCTTCAGGCCTATGATGTTGGCATAGCTGGGATTCATCGGCTTTTTCAGCCCCTAAAGGAGATGCTCGAAGCAGATGTGGCCGCCATGGTGGTGGTCGCTGGTAGAGAAGGAGCCCTCCCCGCCCTGGTCACTGGGCTGGTAGATGTTCCCGTGATCGGCGTCCCCACCTCCGCCAGTTGGGGCCTGGGGGGAGGGGGGCTGGCTGCTCTAGCCAGCATGCTTCAGGCTTGCCCCCTGGGGCTGACGGTGGTGAACATTGATGGAGGAGTGGCCGCCGGGGTAGCTGCTGCCCTGATAGCCAATCGAGTTGCCCGCAAGGCGAGATAGAACTCAACAGGATTTAACCGGATGATCCTAGTCTGGGCGAAGTTCTTAGTTTGTGCCTCGATCGTCATTATCTCCGGAACAAAGCTTACTCAGTATGGGGACGCCATGGCGGAGAAAACCGGGCTCACCCGAGTCTGGGTTGGCCTCCTGCTCCTGGCTGCCATGACCTCCATGCCAGAACTGGTTACCGCAGCGAGTGCCGCTGCCCTGGTGAAAATGCCCAACCTGAGCCTGGGCATAGTTCTGGGAAGCAACCTCTTCAACCTGCTGATCGTAGCAATTCTAGACCTTCTGCACCGATCCAGGCCCTTCCTGACCAGCGCTGGAAGGAGTAACCTGCTTCTGGCTGGATTAAGTGCCCTGATCATTGGCCTGGCAGGAGTGGGGCTACTTGTGGGAAATTCCGTGCCGGCGCTCACCCTGGGCTGGCTCAGCCCCTTCAGTCTGGCTCTCATCCTGCTCTACCTGCTATCCCTGCACTGGCTCTTCAGGTCAGAGCAGAATCGTCAGGCCTCCCCGACGCCGCTGGCATTGCGCTACCAGCATCTCTCCTCAAGGCGAACCTACCTCAGCTTTGCCCTGGCTGGGGTGGTCATCATCGGGGCTGGAATCTGGCTGGCCAGCATCGGGGAGGAGATCGCTCAGGTTACAGGCTGGGGACGTAGCTTTGTAGGAAATGTTCTACTGGCCATCATCACTTCTCTGCCAGAGTTGTCGGTTTGCATTGCGGCCTTAAAGCTGGGAGTAGCAGAAATGGCTCTGGCTGATTTGCTGGGGAGCAACTTGTTCAATACCGGGGTTATTCCTATGATGGCTGACCTCTTCTACTGGCGGGGCCCTATCTTCAGCTCGGTCTCGCTGGGCCAGCTCTGGGCCGTTGGGCTTGCCATAGGCATGACTGGATTGGTAACCCTGGGGTTAGTTCTTGGCTCCCGGCGTAAACTGCTGGGGGTTTTCGACTGGGAGAGCCTCCTGCTCATGATCCTCTATGCTCTGGGAGCCTACGCCCTCTTCATAAGCGCCTCGGGATAAATATCCCCTGAAAGACTTTCTCGAGGGACCCAAGGCTAACTCCAAAATGCTGAGGAAGTTTTCAGTCAGAGGAGGGGAGTGGGCGGGGCTGCTGCACCTGCATGGGCTGACCACAACATTCTACCTGGCCCTCTCCTGCCTTGGTGATCAAGACCTCTGTGCCACAGACTTCACAACGATACCGCTTGCCCAACTGATTCGGCATTCCTCCCCCTTAGCTCTTCAGGATCATGGGCTGGCCACAACACTTAAGGGTGCCTTCACCGGCCCGGGTGACTATCAACTCAGTGCCGCATTTAGGGCAGTAGTACCTTTTGCCTAGCTGATTAGCCATTGCCACCACCTCCAACCTTTAATTATAGGCCCCCAGCCCTAAGCCGTCAACGAAGTAACCCTTGACAAATGGCAATTTCCCTGCTAAATTGCAAATGGAATTCTTTTGCAATAA
>CAZYDA010000028.1:0-10394 GCA_964645275.1 uncultured Dehalococcoidia bacterium
TCGGGGCGGGCGGATTTGAACCGCCGACCTCAGCGTCCCGAACGCTGCGCGCTAACCGGGCTGCGCTACGCCCCGAGTACCTTTATATTATACACTCGCTGTCAGCTCAGGACAAACGAAGCATGCCTCAAATTCAGCCAGTTGAGGGACTTTAAGAGGTCTCTTGCCTATTGGTGAGCTGGGCGCTTTCCTCTGCCTTCTTCTTCATCGAGGTGAGCAGGTCTATATCCTGACAAAGTGAGTCCTTCTTCCTTTCTAGTTGCTCGATCTCCTTCTGAAGTTTGTGCTTAACCTCTATCAACGAATTGCTCCGGTCAAGCAGCTTCCGCAGGTTTTCCCTCATATCAGGCGAGTTCTTAAACTCCGATTTTACCTTTACGAACTCCTCCACCTCGCCTCTTAAAACCCTCTGCCTCCGCAACTCCCTTTCCAGCCTCGCTCTCATGGCCCTTAGCTGAGTGCGGTAGGAGGAGCTCTCCTCTTCAAAGTGGGTCCTTTGCTCCCGCCTTCTTCTCTCCAGCTCATCCACATCGTTTAGCAGTATCTTTCTCCTCTCTTCCAGCCGGTCAACGTTTGCCTTTAGAGAAGAGAGCCTCTTCTCCCTTTCCTTTATGTCTGCATCAAGCCGGCTGAGAGAGTTCTCCAGTTCCTCATATTTCTTTCCCACCTTGCCCTCGAGCTCAGCCAGCCTTATGGCCGCCTTAAGGAAACCAGGGTCTTCGGTCATGCGTTTGGCCGCCTTGAGCAAGTTAGGACAATCCTCCAAGGGCAGGGCCAGATTCTGGGCCTCCTTCAGCACTTCGAAGGCATATTTGAGCTCCTGGATGCTGGCCTCCGTTTCGCTCATGGGCTTCGAGCTGTCCAGGTCATTGTCATTCATTTCTCCTCCTTTTCAACCTGTTGGTTTCCAAACATCCTCAGTCTTTTCAAGTTTACCGGATTTCCCCTCGATGACCAGGGTGAATTCTCCCCTTGGCTGGGGGAAGTACTGCAGCGCCTCGCTGGGGGTGCCGTAGAAAACCTCCTCATGAAGCTTGGTCAGTTCTCGGCCGATGGCCAGTCTTCGCTCCCCGAGAACATCGCGCAAATCCTCGAGCGTTGCCCGCAGGCGGTGAGGGGACTCGAAAGCTACCAGCGTCCTTGGCATATCCTCAAGCTGCTGCAGGAGCCGACGGCGCTCGCCTTTCTTCCGGGGGAGGAATCCTAGATAGATAAACTGCCTGGTGGGAAGTCCCGAAACCGAAAGCGCTGCGGTAATGGCTGAGGGGCCAGGGATGGGAATCACCTTAATCCCCCTCTCTATGGCTGCTGCCACGAGCTCATATCCAGGGTCACTTATCCCTGGCATCCCTGCCTCAGAGACGAGGGCCAGGTCCCTCTGTTCCAGATGTCGCAGGAGCCTGGGCAGTTTGGTTCGCTTGTTGTGCTCGTGGTAGCTGGTGACCGGGGTTTTTATTTCATATTTCGAAAGCAAATGCTTTGTCCGACGGGTATCCTCAGCGGCAATAAGTTCCACCTGGCGTAAAACCCTTAAAGCCCGCAGGGTAACATCCTCCAGGTTTCCAATAGGGGTAGCTACCACATAAAGCGTGGCCATATGGGACCCCGAAGCCGAGATCCAAAGAAATCTTTATGGTCTTCTCACCCGGCAGAGCAAGGCTTTGAGCGAGGGGTAACCCACCACCGGGTCGGCTGGGGTTTCATCAGTGAGGAGGTTGACATTCGCCTCAGCCCAGCCATGAGGCAAGCAAATCACCCCTGGATGAATATTCTCGGTGAACTTGATCTTAATCTCTAGACTGCCTCTCCTCGTCTCTACTAGGGCCGGCTCCCCATCGGCCAAGCCGTACTTCCATCCAGTCTCAGGATGAATCTCCGCCAGCGGCTCTGGATTCCTCCAGCGAAGGTCAGGAACGTTACGCAGTTGGGAGTGAGTGAACTCCAGACTCCTGGCCCCGGTAGTCAAGACAAGTGGATATTCCTGGAACAATTCAGGAGTGGAGAGAGGACCCTCTGGAGGTTCTCGAAAGGTGGGAAGAGGACTATGGCCTAGGTCAGCCAGCGTCTGGGAATAAAGCTCTACTTTCCCCGAAGGTGTTCGAAATCCGTCCCTCTCATAGTCCCGCTCCTTGACCGAGCTATAGAATAGACCCTCAGGTGTCTCCTTGGTAAGTCTCTCAACGCTCAACCCCGAAGGTTGGAGCACCCAGTCAATAACTTCCTCAACGCTGGCCCAAGGGAATTCTTCCTCATACCCCAGACGGTGGGCCAGCTCCAGCCAAAACTTGGCATCGGGCCAGCATTCTTCATACTCAACGAGTTTCTTCCGCAACATGACATAGGGTAACCCCCAGAGGTGGTAATAGTCACAAAGTTCATTTCTCTCCAAAAAGGTAGCCGCTGGCAGGATAAGATCGGCCAGCTCAGCCGTCTCGGACATGAACTGATCCATGACCACCAAGAAATCAAGCTTTTCGAAGGCTCGCCTTACTTTATTAGAGTTGGGCCAGGTAAGAAGAGGGTTAGACCCAGCTACAAACATGGTCTTAATGGGATAGGGTTTCGCGCTGAGTAAGACGTCTGGGAGGAACATAGCTTGCCCCTCGCCAAATTCACGGCCAAAGAGGCCAAAGAACACCGGGTGCTCTGGCTGACCGATGGCCTTCTCCTCCATGGGCGGCATGGAGATGGAGTTTTCCCGCAGACCCGGGGCCCGGATGAACCCTCCTTGTACTCCTACATTCCCAGTCAGTGCCTGCAGGGTAGCAATGGCCCGAGCATTATCGAACCCACTGGCCTGTTGATCAAGGGAATTTATCCCCTGAAGGATGCTAGCTGGCTTGATAGTGGCCAGAAGCCTGGCCAGGCGACGAATATCCTCTGCCCGCACCCAGCTTATTTCCTCAACCTTCTCCGGTGTATATTGCTCCACATGCCCTGCCAGATGGTCAAAGCCGATCGTCCATCTTCCTACGAACTGCTCGTCATAGAGCTTCTCGGAGATAATGACCTGCATCAGACTCAATGCCAGAGCGCCATCGGTGCCGGGACGAGGCTGAAGAAGCATATCAGCCCTACCTGATAACGGAGTCCGTCTGGGGTCAATAACGGCTAGCCGCGCCCCCTTCCTCAACGCTCTCGCTATTTTAGCGACCAGGCCAGGGTTGGAATTCCCAGGATTGTGGCCCCAGAGAAGTATAAGGTCGGAATTCTCCGGGTCAGGACAATAATATCGCCCAAAGACAGAAATATACCCCAGAATTCGACAGCGATAGCACATGCTTTCCACAGAGAAACAATTCGGAGAACCGAAAGTATAGCACAATTTTCGGATCAGGCTGACAGTAATTGAACCAGCCAGAAGGACAGGCATGCCAATCGCCACGGCAAAAGCTTTTGCCCCGTATTTCTCCTTGGTCTCTTCAAGCTTAAAAGCAATGATATCCAGGGCCTCATCCCAGGAAATCTGGCGCCAGCTTCCTCCTTGTCTCTTCAGCGGATGCTTAAGTCGCTCCGAAGAGTAGAAATGCCTCACTGCTGCTCTTCCCTTAGGACAGGTTATCCCTTCATTCAAAGGGTGCTCCACTAAGCCCTCAATATGGACAATCCTTCCCTGCTCCAAGTAGACCTTCAAACCGCAGGCGAGGTGGCAGAGGGAGCAAGCGGTCTTAACTACTTCACGGTTATCTGAGGCGGTCACCTGCTCTCCTTAGAGCCTTCCCTGGCCTCGGCGATGATCTTCTGAGCCAGGTGAGGCGGCACTTCCTCGTAGTGGCTGAACTCGATAGTGTGGCTGCCCCGCCCCTGGGTCATGGACCTCAGATCAGCCGCATAGTGGAGCATCTCCGCCATGGGTGCCTGAGCCTCGATTACGGTCAGGTCTCCCTGCCGGGACATCCCCAGAACTCGACCCCTCTTTGAGTTGAGGTCTCCCAGGATATCCCCGGTGAATTCATCCGGCACGGTGATCTTCACGTTCATTATCGGCTCCAGAAGAACAGGGCTGGCCTGCTGCACCCCTTTCCTCAGGGCATGGGAGCCAGCAATCTTGAAGGAGATGTCCGAGGAGTCCACCGGATGATAGCTACCGTCGTAGAGCCTTACCTTGATGTCCACGATGGGATAGCCTGCCAGAACACCCTCCTGAAGAGCCTCAGCCACCCCCTTCTCCACCGCCGGGATGAAGTTTTTGGGAATAGCTCCCCCGACGATGGTTTCCTCAAACTGATAGCCCGACCCGCGGGGCAGGGGGATGAGCTCCAGGAAGACGTGACCGTACTGACCATGGCCGCCAGTTTGTTTCTTATGCTTGTACTCCGTCTTGGCAGAGGTGGTAATCGTCTCTTTGTAAGGAATCTTCGGCGGCTTGAGCTCAGCCTCCAGAGCAAACTTGCGCTTCATCTTCTCCGCCAGCACCTCGATCTGAGCCTCTCCAAAGCCGGAGATGAGCGTCTCACCGGTATCCGGTTCCTTACGGATGACGATGGAGGGATCTTCCTCGTTCAGCTTGGCCAGCACTGTCCCCAGCTTGTCCACATCTGCCTTGGTTCTGGGATATACCGCCACGCTGAAATTGGGATGAGGGAATTCCACCGGGGCAAGCCTAACCGGGTGATTCTGCTCGCAGAGGGTATCCCCAGTGCTCGTCTCGGAGAGCTTCGCCACCGCCCCGATATCCCCCGCGATGAGACTCTCCACCGGCTCCTGGCTCTTGCCTCGCAAAAGATAAAGTTGACCCACTCGCTCGGCTCGTTCCTTGTTGGCGTTCCAGACGGTGGAGTCACTCTTCAAGGTGCCGCTGTAAACTCGGAGGCAGCTCAGCCGCCCCACATAAGGATCGGCAATGGTCTTAAACACCAGAGCTGAAAGGGGAGCATCTCCCTCTGGGGGAAGCTCCTCCTCCTGGTCAAGCTTGGCATTCCGCACCTTAACCTTTCCTTTATCCCTGGGCGAGGGCAGGAAGCCGCAGATCGCATCGAGAAGCTGGGGGATGGCCTTGT
Source organism: uncultured Dehalococcoidia bacterium (assembly GCA_964645275.1). Lineage (GTDB taxonomy): Bacteria > Chloroflexota > Dehalococcoidia > SZUA-161 > SpSt-899 > CAZYDA01. Next base: position 5,001 of record CAZYDA010000028.1, read on the forward strand.
TGTTCAGGGCACTGCCGACCAGAACGGGTACTAGCTTCCCCTCGAGCGTCGCCGCGCGGAGAGCCTGGCGAAGTTCATCCGCCGAGAGCTCTTCCCCCTCCAGGTACTTAGTCACCAGCTCATCATTGGTCTCGGCAACTGCCTCAACCAGCTTTTCTCGATAGGTCTGAACCTTTTCCCGGGCCTCCTCTGGCGGCAAGAAGAGATCGAGGACACCGTCATCGGAGGAGGGGTAAGGAAGCTGTATGGGCACACACTTCCGGCCAAATTTGGCCTCGATCTGGGAAAGAGTGCGGTAGAAGTCAGCATTTTCCCGGTCGATCTTGTTCATGAAGATGAGCCGCGGCAGTCCGGCCTCGTCAGCATGCTGCCAAGCCAGCTCCGTCCCCACCTCCACCCCAGAGGCCGCGCAAACCAGGATCAAGGCTCCATCGGCCACGCGGATGCCCGACCTCATCTCCCCAATGAAATCGAAGTATCCTGGAACATCCAGCAGGTTTATCTTGACCTCCTTCCACATCAACGGAAGGAGGGACAGGCTGATGCTGCTTCCCCGCTTCGTCTCCTCAGGTTCGAAATCCGAGGTGGTGTTCCCCTCCTCCACTCTTCCCAGCCGGCTGATAACCCCTGAATCATAAAGCATGGCTTCAGTAAGTGTAGTCTTCCCCGTCCCGCTGTGAGAGAGCAAAACAACGTTACGTATGTTCTCCGTGCGTAAAGCCTCCATAGCTACCCCCAGGCTTGTGATTGCGCATAATCAGGCACGATTCAGAGTGCCACAAAGGAGGAGCTTACTCCACCTTGATCTCTGTCCTCTTCTTCGTTCGCTGCTTCTCCGCCTTATCAAGGGCAGAGATGGTCTCATCGAGCAGACTGCGAAAGGCTAGCAAGACTTCCTTCCCCGCAGACCTGAGATGGCCTCGAAACTCAGGCAGAATCCAGAGTTTCGGATGCTTCAGGTGCACGATGAGCTCGCCCTCTGGCCCGCGCTCAAGGCTAAATAACTTCTCCGCCATCCTTATCACCCCCCAGTAAATTACTCCCTGAACCTGATGCGGAGCTTACCGTTCTCAAACCTAGCCCCCTCTATCGGCAGCCCGGCCAGGGTTCGGGGAAGCACCAAGTTGCGCTTGTACCTCCCAACTTGAACCAAGAGTTCGTCCCCATTTCGAGAAAGCCTGATCTCCGCCTTCTCCACGAAGGGTAGAGGGATACTCAGCTCGTAGTAGCCATCAATCCTCTCCACCTCGTGAGGTCGCCCGCGGGAGAAAATCCGGGAAGGGTCCTCCTCCCCAAACAAGACCTCCCCCATCTGCCTCAGCATGGGAATGCCGGTGACCTCCTGGTCAAAAAGCGGGATATCGCGGATGGGCAGCGGGGCAAAGGCTTCCTCGATCAGGCGATGATACCTGGCCTGGGTTTCCTTCCAAGAATCAAAATGCCTATCTGACACCTCGTCTGGGATCAGGCGGTTGCATACCACCAGATCAGTGGGGTATCCGTAGAGATTGAGGTAAGTGAAGGCTCGCTGAGCTTCCTTTATCACCATCTTCTCCGGGTTCAGGACGATTCTCACGGAGGTGATCTCAGTATTGGTGAGCAGGGTGCGTATGCGATAGAGCTCCTCGAACAGATCCTCAGCGGCCTGAAAAACATCGTCCTCGGGAAGGGGGATGTTGAGGAGGGGCTTAACAAAGGGACGGGTAAGGCTGGCGGCCGTACGCCCAATGGGAAACATCTTCTCCATCCACCAGCGCAGAATCTCGGGAAAGCTGAGGAATCTTAGGGTATCGGCTGTAGGAGCACAGTCCACCACGATGACGTCATACCTTCCGCTGTCATGGTGATCAACGATGTAAAGCAGGTTAGCCCCCTCCTCCATCCCTGGAAGGATGGCTATCTCCTCGGCCACGATTTCCTCTATCCCTCGCCAGGCAAGCAGGGCCTTAAACCACCTCTGAATGCGCGTCCAGTGGCGCTCCAGGGTTTTAAACATCTCAGTCTCCTGCCCCCACAGGTTCGGAGCAATCGATTGCGGCTCGTTGCCCAGCTTTACCTCAAAAGAATCACTCAGGCTGTGCGCCGCATCTGTGCTCAGAACAATGGTCCTATAGCCCAGCTCGGCACAGCGGAGAGCAGTCGCCGCCGCTACACTGGTCTTCCCCACCCCACCCTTCCCAGTATAGAGGATTATTCTCATCCCTCTTAGCATAGATTTACTGGCCAGTGGTTGTCAATCCTGCCGCAGGGCTCAGAGCTCGAGCTTTAAGGTGACGATCTCAAAGGGCCTGACTTTTAGGCTCAGTCGGTTACCTTCGGGCTCGAGCTCCCACTCCTTCCTCTCCAGCAGATCGGCAACCCAGCATCTTTTGATCTTGCGGAAAAACTCCACCTCGGCGCTGGTCTCCTCCCCTTTGGTCTCGAAAAACCTCAAGATCACCTCCTCCCCGTCCTCAGCCTTCTTCAGGCAGGAAAGAATAAGGTTTTCAGGAGAAAGCCGAAGAAATGAGAACTCGGGTGGCAGCTCACCCCTGGAGTCAACCTGAAGAGGAAGGGGCTGATGATGAAATTCCTGGCCGTGTTTATAGGCCTCGCTCTGCCTCCAGTCTCCTTCGCTATGCTGTACCGCATATTCGAAGACGTAATCGCGGTCAAGCTCCAGAGCATCCGGGGTGGGAATGAGGGGGCCAGCATCACCATCGGCGGAGAGCATGCTCACGCTTCTCAAGAGGGTAAGGTACACCTGGCTATCCCTTATCTCCGAGGCGGGGATGCCCCGGTTCATGAAGGTTACCCCCCGCGTCCCATCCCCATACCAGAACCAGGACAGGAAATGAGGGATTCCGGCTGGCACCCCGGCCTTCTCCAGGGAGGCGAAGAGCTCGGTGGGCTCAGCGACCACACCGAACTGGGATTCCCGGAAGTAAACCATTCGCTGTTTGAAGGTGTCGAACCTCACCCGCAGTCTGATGTGCGGATACTGGTTGTTCACTCGTGTCACAAGCTCAATCCGGGGCAGATCTCGATAGACGATGACCTCCTTAACAACATCCAGAACCCGGTGCTTGTATAGCTTGGTGGGGAACTTCTCGAAGAGACGGTAAGGCCAGCGCAAGCAGTAATAGCCCTCCTCCAGAATAAACTTAGTCTTTAGAGGGCCACTCTCGACCCTGAAGCTATCCGGCTTGAAGGTGCCATAGTAGATTCCCTCGCCGCTCTCGCTCTTGACCAACTCGAAGAACATGTAGCGATGGTAGTAAAGGTCGCCCACCTCGTTCTCGATGCGGAGTTCATTTCCGCGAAGCACCAGCTTACCTCTCTTGTCAAAGACCTCAATGAACCCTGTGCCGGGGTCTATCTTCAGCCGGAAGAAAGGATTTTCTATCTCGTTCCCCTCCAGCCTCAGCCCAGCACCGGGCTCAAGCTGGCGCTTGATGAGCCGGTATGCCCTGTATCCCAGAGGAGGGAGATCGGCCAGAAAGCCAAGCCTCGCCGAGATCGTTCGACCCAAGCTGTCCTTCTCCAATTCGAGAACCTGAGTTTCGACCTCCTCCCCGCCAGATTCCAGGCCCGGCTCCTCCTCCCACCCTTCCAGCCTCAACTCAACCTCACACCAATTTCGCATCCTCCAGGGGAGCGGGTTAAAGACTACCACTGCCTCTCCTCTGGTATTTATCCGACTGGCAATAAATCTGAGAGCTCGCTGCAGGATATCTGCGAGTTCCCTCTCCAGGAAGGAGAATATTCCCCTCACCTCGTCGTAGATCTCGTCTATCCCGCATCCGGTGATGATGTCGTGGAACCCAATGAAGCAAACTTTCTCCCAGCATTCTCTGAGCTGGACTTCAGGATACTCCTGACCCAAGAGCCAAGCCAGGGTGGAGATCCACTCAGCCAGGTTCAGGAGACCCTCGCATTTTCTGGCTCCCTGAACTATCCAGGCCCGACTGGAACAGACCTGGGGAAAGACCTCTACCAGATCCTCATCATAAAGCTCCCCTTCCTCCACCCTGCCCTTGCGGAGACTCTCCTCCTCCCTCTCCACCGCTTTGAAGAACTCCGACGGGGTGGCGATCACCATGTGCGAGCCCTCATGCTCTTCATTCCATCGCCTCATTGCCTCCACCGTCTCCTTCTGGGGAGGCACCGAACCACTCCCGGAGGGCATGAGAATGTGAGAGGTGGTAGCATACTTGTTCAGCTCGATGTAGCTCTCCTCAAGCTTATCGAGATAGAAACCGGCGCGATAGCCCAGGGGCATCCAGTGGGCCAAGATGGTGGTTCCGTCCAAGCCCTTCCACAGGAACTCGCTCTGCATCTGCTTAGCTCCCCGGCGGAAGGCCACCCAACGATACCCCGACTTGCGGTAAATCTGGGGCATTTGGGCGTTCATCCCAAAGCTGTCGGCACACCAGGCTACGGGTACCTCAACCCCGAACTTATCCCGGCAGTAGTGCTTGCCAAAGAGGATCTCCCGCACCAGTACCTCCCCGGTGGGGAGCATGGTGTCCGCCATGAGATACTGCCCATCAATGATCTCCAGCTTCCCCCTTCGCACCATCTCCCTTATGCGGCTCCAAAGCTGGGGGTTGTGCTCCTCAAACATCTTCAAGGGGTAAATCTGCTCCCAGGAGAACCTGTACTTTTCATGTTTTTCCAGGAGTTCCACCGCCTGCTCCAGGATGTCCTGATTTACCTCCAGATAATCCTCTCGGGTGAAGGCCCAGGCCACATCGTAGTGAGAATGGGGTACCAAGTATATTATCTGCACTGCCGACCTCCCTTTTAGACTTGTCTGGGCTGAGGGGGCTCAGAACCTCAGTCGGAGGGTAACGATCTCAAACGGCTTTACCTCGAGCCTGATGAGGTCTCCCTCCACCACTACCTCGGACTCCTTCTCCTCCAGAAGATTGGCCTGCCAGGCCTGCTGAATCGGCTTAAAAAATCTCACCTCGGCGCTGGTCTCCTCCCCTTTGGTCTCGAAAAACCTCAAGATCACCTCCTCCCCGTCCTCAGCCTTCTTCAGCGCCGAGAGCACTAGGCTGTAGGGCTTTATCTCTAGGAAGGAGAGCTCCTCGGGCAGGTCGCCTTCAGAGGGGCTGATCTGGAAGGAAAAGGGCAGGTGATGGTAGTCCTGTGCTCGCTTATAGATCTCCGCCTGCCTCCAGTCTCCTTGGTGAAGCTCAACGGCATATTCAAAGGTATATTCGCGAAGTTCCAGGGCATCCGGTGTGGGGATGAGGGGGCCGGCAATCCCATCGGCTGAAAGGCCGCAGACGCTTCGGAAAAGGGTGATGTAAACTCGGTCCTCAATGAACTCCACCGCCGGAAGCCCTTTATTCATGAAGGTTATGCCCCTCACCCCGTCGCTCAGGTCAAACCAGCTCAGGAAGT
>CAZYDA010000029.1:0-10268 GCA_964645275.1 uncultured Dehalococcoidia bacterium
AAAGGGTTCAAGAAATATACATGGGCGGGGCTGAACTTGAATAAGGTGTGCGTTGTTTGCTCTTTGCTAGAGGGTGCCCAGATGGAGGGTGCCGATTTAGATCGCGGCCTATTTTCAGGATGATCTTTCTGGTATAATAGTCATAACCAATTAGGCAGGGGTGAGCATCTGGAGGCAGTAGAGCTAGCTAAGAAGATCGTAGAAGCAGCCCTCAATAAGCAAGCTTTTGACATACTCCTCTTGGACCTCCGAGGAAGGTGTGCTTTTGCCGATTATTTTGTTCTCTGCAGTGGTGAGAGTGAACGTCAGATTCAGGCCATCTGCGATGAAATCGATCGGGTCGCTGCCCAAGAAGGCTTATCTCTTAACCGGCGTGAGGGGAAGACCGATTCGGGCTGGGTGTTGCTTGACCTAGGCAACGTCATCGTTCACGTCTTCGCTCCCCAGCAGCGGGAATTCTACAGCTTGGAGAGGGTCTGGGAGCAAGCCTCGACGGTACTCAAGATCCTCTGACCCAGCGATCGATGGTTCTCTCATAGGAGAGCAGTTCTTCCTCTGGGAAGAAGAGTTTGATCTCCTTCTCCGCAGTCTCCTGCGAGTCAGAGCCGTGGATAAGGTTGTATCCGATGTCTAGTGCTAGGTCGCCTCGGATGGTTCCCGGGGCTGCCCTTGAGGGGTCCGTCTCCCCCATGGTGTGCCGAACCACCTCTATCGCCTCAGGCCCCTCGAAAACGGCTGCGACGAGCGGCCCCGAGGTTATGTAGCTCACCAGCTTCTCAAAGAACGGCTTTCCCTCATGAACGGCATAATGTTGCCTTGCCAAGGGTTCATCCAGCCAGATGAGCTTCAGCCCAACGATCTTGAGACCTCGCCGCTCCAGGCGAGAAAGAATTTCCCCCACCAATCCCCTCTGCACCGCATCGGGTTTGATGAGCACCAGTGTTCTTTCCATCTCGAAAACTTCTCCTTGACTTTTTGTTTATTTGCCTTCCCATCATTTGAACTGAGCTCTGTTAGCCTGGCGCTTAACTTTCTCCTACAGCGGGGACAGAACTCAGTCTGTTTGACATCTGTATCCTGCAGGCTAAGTTAACGGGACTCATCCCTTCCATAATGTTAGCCACTCCAGTACCTGTCGGGCTACCTGAGCTTGATTACCTCTATTTACGAAAATGATTTTGACCTCGGGGCGGCCTTTGAGCTCATCGGCCCAGGGATGCGGCTTGAGCATGATGGTACCCAGCACTGGCTTCCCGCTCTCGATCGCTTCCTCCACCACCTTTCGAAAAGACGGCAAGATAAGCTCCATCTTGCCGATCTCATCGATAACTATGAGATCGCACCATCTTATCGCCTGACGAATGGCCGGGATGGCCACCTGCTCCAGCTCGCTGAGGTCAACCCCATACTTGCTCACACGGTAAGAACTACGAAGGTCCACATGAGCCAGGATGGCTGAATTCCCATCCAGGGTGATTATTTTAAAGCCCTGCCGAATTCCTTGAACCCTTATCTCCTCGGTATAGAAGCCCCCAGCCTTTAACCTCACTTGGGTGATGATCTTCTTGAGAAGGGTAGTCTTGCCGCTCCCTGATCCACCGGTGAGCAGATAAGCCCGCTTGGCTTCTCGGACGAACTGGATCATTTTCTCCTCAGGGTGATGGAGGGCTTCTTCAGGTAAAGAGGTTGGAGGGTCGCTGGGTCATCCTGCTTCCCAGCCCTCAAGTGTTGCCAGCCGAGCTCACAGAGGTACCCCGGTCTCCTCAGCCCGGAACTCAGGAACTGGGCTTTCTCTCCAAACTCCTGATGTAGAAAGCTCACTAGCTCCGGCTCAAGCTTCCCACAGAAGATGATCTGACCACTGATCTTCGAAGGTATCTCTCCTGGCTCAACAATTTGCTCCTCGAGCAGCCTTACAAATTTGTCCTCCCGGAGCTGAAAGAGGGCCAGCGCCAGCTCTCTTCCAAATCTGAGCAGTGGGCAAATGGGTAGGCCAAGCCCAGCATAGGGAAAGGCTAAGGCCTCGAGCGTGCTTATCCCCACCAGGGGAACGTTCAGGGCGAGGGCCAAACCCTTGGCCAGGCTGATTCCTAACCTAACCCCACTGAAGCTCCCAGGGCCCTTGGCCACGATGATTCCCTCGAGGTCTTGAAGCCTCGCTTCCACCTGTTCCAGAAGTCGCAAGAGGGCGGGGAGAACTTCCCGGGTATGATTTCGTCCGGCGACCCAGGTAAGCTCAGCCATCACCTGGCCCTTCTTGGATAGGGCCAGCCCTGCCGTTTCGTTAGAGGTATCTATGGCTAGTTCCACCGTTTCCTGAATTCGGAGACTAGATTCATGTAACGCTCACCATATGGGCTGAGCCGTACGCGGCGTTCGTTCGATCCCAAATGCCAAAGTTCTAGCAGCAGATGCTCCGGGGGAAAAAGGTCCAGCCCCCTTTCAGCCCATTCCACCACACAAACTCCACTGGCGGAAAGGTAATCCTCGAGGCCGAGTTCTGCTACCTCCTTCTCCCCCAGCCGGTAAAAATCCAGATGGAAAAGCCTAAGTCGCCCCCGGTATTCCCGGACCAGTACGAAGGAAGGGCTGGGCGTTGGCTCGGCAATCCCCATCCCCTGGGCCAGCCCTTGCACCAGGCAGGTCTTTCCAGTTCCCAGTTCGCCAACAAGAAGCAAGAGATCGCCAGGCTGCACTAGCTGTCCTAGTTCGAAGCCGATGCGGCGGGTCTCGGCCTCATCCCTGCTCACCAATTCTAAGTAGCCCTGCTCTTCCTGAAGTGTTCCCATCCCGACTCAACTTCGCCTAGAGGGGTTCCCTGATGGAGAACTTGAACTCTTCCTGCTTCTCCGGGGAGGATCCTTCCAATGATGCTCACTGGAGTGGACATTCGCTGCCTTAGCCGCTGAATTTTCTCCTCCTCCCCAACGAAGAGGAGTTCATAATCCTCCCCGCCGGCAAGTGCCAATATTGAGCTGGCCTCATTGAAGGCAGCCTGGACGAGGGGATGCACGGGCAAGCTCTCGAGCTCAATTTCGGCCATAACCCCGCTCGCCTGGCAAATGTGCCTTAAGTCAGCCAGAAGGCCATCGCTTACGTCTATGGCCACCCTTATCCCTTCCTGGAGCAGTTCCTGTGCCTCAGCCACGCGGGGAACTGGATGAAGGTGAGCTTGGCGCAGATAAAGCGCAGTCTCAGGGCTGAATTCCAGATCCTCCTGCAGCATTCGCAGTCCAGCGGCGGATGAACCTAAGTAGCCGGTTACTCCGATGAGCTGGCCTGGCTTGGCACCTGAGCGGGTCAACAATTGTCCTTGCTTGCCATATCCAGCCACCGCTGGACTGATAACCACCTGGGGTGAGGCAGCAAGATCCCCACCACTGAGGAGCAGGTTGAACTCCTTAGCCAGCCCAATCATTCCCTGGTAAAGCTCCAGAACTTGCTCCACCTCGACGTCCTCCGGCAGGCCCAGAGAGATCACTGCCTGACTGGGCAGGCCACCCATGGCAGCGATGTCACTCACGTTGGCAGCAAGCGATTTCCAACCCAACTCCCGCCAGGTGATAGCCTTTAGGTCAAAGTGAACTCCCTCAACCAGGATGTCGGTGGTCAGGAGCTCCACCCTCCCCGAGCTAAGCCAGGCGGAGGCATCGTCCCCGATGCCGAGCAACAGATTGGGGCCCTGCCCCACCCCAGCCTCCATCACTAAACCTTTGAGTTCCTCAAGCAGGCCGAACTCACCAAGTTCCTTTATTTTCATCCAGTTAATTTTAACTTCTTCCGAAGCTTACCACAATTCTGTGATTTTCAAAAGCCCCAATTGCTACCCGATGAGAGCAATTGCTATACTGAGTACGCTGCTCTTCCCCATGGCAATGCCAAGAATACAGTGAACGTGCTCGGGTTCGCTGCCAACATGCTGGACAGCGCCGTTCAGATGGTACACTGGGATGAACTAGAGGAGAGGGACCTTCTGGATATTTGCATTCTTCGAGAGTTCGCTCAGGCTCGTGTGACAGGGTCAGTAAACATCCCGCTGGATGAGCTAGATGACAGGTTGGGAGATCTCCGCCGTGACCACAGGATAAGCATCTATTACGCCGTTGCCTTCTGTAGCTATGTTACCTGCGGTATCTTGCAGTGGATAGCTTCTAGGCTCGGAATGTTGCCCAGGGTTACCAGAGACTACAGGGCCTGCCTGAGGGCAGACTCTGAGTCTAAGATGGTTGGACAGCTGATAAAAGTCCAGCTTGATTGAAACCGCTGAGTGATTGAGTTATGCTAACTTTGGTGCCACTTGGCTGGGATTATAAGATTATAAGAAGGAAGTGAGGAGATTTAAAGCATGTCCAGTTGGCCAAGGAACTGAGAGTGAGTCTGACTCATGAGGTATGAATACACCCCCAGAGAGGAAGTAGAGCAGCGGATCACCCGTTTCCAAGAACTGCTGCGGCGGAGTGATATCCAAGGGGCTCTAATTTCCCAGAATGCCGACCTCTTCTATTTTTCCGGCACCATTCAGCGATCCTACCTCTTCATTCCTGCCCAGGGCAAGCCTCTGCTAGCAGTGCAGAAGGACTTTGAGCGTGCCCTGAAGGAATCTCCCTTGGAGCAAATACTCCCCCTGAAAAGCAATCGCCAACTGAGCCAGGTCTTGGCTAAGCTTGGTTATTCCCTGCGAGGACGGATAGGCCTGGAGTTAGATGTCTTGCCAGCGAAGCATTACTTGGCACTCAGGCGAGATTTCCCAGAGGTAGATTTTGTGGACCTCTCCGAGCTCATAAAAAGGGTGCGAATGGTAAAGTCTGACTATGAGATTTCCCAGATTAAAAGGGGCTGCGAGATTATAAGCCAGATCCTGCGGAAGGCTCAGCAAAGCATTCGGCCGGGAATGACTGAGCTCGAAGTCGATGGTCTGCTGGGAGGACTGGCGAGGCAACTGGGGCATCAGGGCCGCTTGCGAATGAGAGGATATAATCAGGAGATGTTTTATGCCCATGTTCTCTGTGGCCAGAGCGCAGCCATCCCTTCGTTTCTAGAAGCACCCCTGGGTGGCTGGGGTACCACGCCAGCCATTGCCCAAGGAGCTGGTTTTAACCGCATTGCTGAGAATGAACCAATCATTATTGATTTTGGGGTGGGGATCAATGGATATGTCACCGATGTCACGCGAACCTTCGTAATCGGAAAGTTACCTCGAAGGCTGGAGGAGGCCTATGCCTTTGCCAAGGAGGTCAAGGACTTCATGGAGACCTGGGTTAGGCCAGGTCGACGCTGTGCTGAGCTTTACCGGGAGGTGATGAAGTTGGTTCGACAGCGGGGTTATCAGAATCATTTCCTGGGCTATAAAGGGCATCAGGTTTCCTTTATTGGACATGGGATCGGTCTGGAGATTGACGAGTACCCGCTAATTGCCCCCAGCTTCAACGTAGAGTTTGAGGAGAACATGGTCTTCGCCTTCGAGCCCAAGCTAGTCTTCCCAGGGCTGGGGGCTGTCGGGGTAGAGGATGACTACCGTGTAACCCTAACAGGCGTCGAAAGGCTTAGCACTTACGATGATGGTTTGTTGACCGTAACTTGTTGAGCCAGCTTGTCCTTTCTTAGAAGAATACTCCCTACTTCCAGTGTCGGATTAAATCTGGGTTCTGGGTGACTGGAGCCTACCTTCGGGGATGAAACTCAGATTCCAGGGGAGAATAGCTGCTCTTATAGGTTGTTCGATCGCCTCTTGGTGCCTCGGTGCCCTGGCCTTTGGAGTGATGGGCCAGATGACGCCCATCTGGATGGAGATGTTCCATGTCGGGAAGGGTCTGGTCGGACTGTCAATGACAGCTCTGATCTGCTCCCTCGGCGTCTTCATGTTCCTCGCTGGCAGGTGGTCCGATGAGGCTGGCTCTCGAGTGGTGATCAGCACCGGGACGATCTTGGCTGGAGGTGCAGCCCTCGGCTTTGCGTACGCTCGGAACATCTACCTGTTGTGTGCCCATGCCATAATCCTAGGAGCTGCTTCGAGTCTGGTGTATGTGCCCTCCTTAAGCTGCGTGCAGAAGTGGTGGCCGAAGAGGCGAGGCATGGCCTCCGGGGTGTTAAGCTTAGCCTTCGGCATCTCGGCGGCACTCATGGTTCCACTTTTCAACCGCTGGTTGGAGAGCTATGGCTACTTCTCCACGATGATTCGAATAAGTCTGCTCACCTTTGTGGTAGGGACCCTCTTCGCCCAATTCACTGAATCGCCCAGAGATAATCTGGCGGAGCAAGCCATCTCCGGGAATGCCCTTGCGGCTGTCGGGCTATCAAGGAGCATAACTGCTTCTGGGGCACTGCGTACTAGGACTTTCTGGCTTATCTGGGCAATCTGGGCACTGGGTGGAGCGTCTGGGGCAGGGATGATAATGCTCTGCATGCCCGTCTGCCAGGACCTTGGCTTTACCTCCGCTCAGGGAGCTCTGGCCCTGGGCATCTTCAACCTGACCAATGGCCTCAGCCGACTGGTAAATGGAGTTCTCTCCGATAGGTTTGGACGCCGCACAATCATGGCTCTGACCTTTATGAGTGGAGCTGGGGCTTACTTCCTCCTGCTCTTTGCCAGGGGGTTTGTCGCCCTGGTAATCCCGCTGGCCTTCATCGGGGGCAGCTTCGGCACACTGTTTGCTCTCTCCTCCCCCCTCATCATGGAATACTTCGGCGAGCGATATTTCGGCGCCATCCTGGGACTGGTCTTTACAGCCTATGCCTTTTTCTCCAGCTGGGCAGGACCTTTTCTGGGCGGTTTGCTGAGGGATTTGAGCGGCAGCTATACGGCTACCTTTATCTATTTGGGCACCTTCCTGGCGCTCTCAGCTGTTCTTTTAGCCTGGGCCAAACCCCCTCAGCGAGTTTGATTTCGGTAAGGATTCCCGTCGGTGCTGTGCTCTTCATGATTCACCTCAGAGGCTATCCAGAACATCTCAGCCTCCCTTTGGGCCTCGGGGGATAGGCGGCGGGTAGTTAGCCAGTGGGCAAAGCCCGAGAGGCAGGGTAAGGCCATGGAATAAGCCAGAAGAGAGGTCGGCTCCCTAAAGAGCCAGCAGAGCAGTGGCAGAGGGATGAAAAGGGCGACTCCACACCAGATCATGTTGCGGGCAACAAAAAGGGGCACCGCCGCCAATCCCAGGGTAATGGACATCTCCCTGGGGATTAGGATGAGGAGGGCACCTATCATTGGCCCCACGCCCCGTCCCCCATGAAAGCGCAGGAATGCAGGCCAGTTATGCCCGGCCACAGCTGTGCCTCCGGCCAAGTACCACAGCAGCCACTCCCCGCTCAAGGCTCGAGCGGCTGTTACTGCCAAGGCTCCCTTGCCAATGTCCGCGATCAGCGTGGTTACGCCGGCCACCAATCCCACGTGGCGGAAGACGTTGACCGATCCCACGTTGCGATCGCCAACCTGACGGATATCAATGCCCTTTAGCCTGCTGATGAGGTAAGCAAAAGGAGTGGAGCCCAGAAGGTAAGCTACCACCAGACTTAGCACATCCCCCATGCCTCCCCCGAATACCTAGCTTTACTAGGCTTTTTGATTTTAACATGACTAAGGGCGAAAAGTCCATTGGAGAAGCAGGCCAAAGAGAGCTATGATCCCCTTGGAAACCTTAGCCTATAAACTTCAGCCCAAGCAGGACTTGAGCTCCTGCTTCAGGCCACTTAGTTGCTCGTTAAACTGGGACCGAAAACTACCCAGAAGCTTATCCCAGGCCGGGCTGACCTTGAGGTTTACCTCCCCTACAGCACTGCCAGAGATACGTAGCCGATGAAGTTCCTCCCGGATCGCCTTCGCCGCCAGGCTTTTGCCCTTCTCCAGGGCCTTAAGCTTGGCTTGCTGATATTCTGCCAGCAGCCCTCGGATTCTTCCCAGAACCAAAGCCATCCCTTCATCCGGCTCAAAAGCCGCCAATCCTTCTACGGCCCTGACCGCTGCTTCTTCCGAGTCCAGCTCGATCTGATCCAGCAGAACTGAAATAACTGCTCGAGAGACTATCTGCTTCTCCTCAGCCTCGTACTGCTCTACCTGACGTTTAAGAGAGGCTTTGTCACCCTCCTGCAGATACCGGTGAGCTATTCCTTGTCCGATGGCGGAATACTCCTCCTCTTTGGCCCTCCGCCTCTCCTCTGAGGAAAGGCGACCCAATTTCTCCGCTCTCTCCAGAGCTTTTTCCAGGGCACTCTTCATCCCTTCGCTCATCCCGCCTAAGATTTTAGCCAGTTACCCGCTAGATGTCCACCGAGTTAATTGTTTTCTTAGCGCTTTTGTAAACTGGAACATCTGATGCTAAAATAGGAAGGCGGAAATGCAGTGGTTGGAGATCTAAATGAGAGTTTCACTGAAGTGGCTCAGCGACTATGTTCCCGTCAAACTTTCACCTCGAGAGCTAGCTGATAGGCTAACTATGGCCGGCTTGGAAGTGGAGCGGATAGAGAGCACAGGTGACCATTGGGCCAATATCTTCGTAGGTCAGATAATCGAGATAGAGAAACACCCCCAGGCCGATCGCCTAAAGCTGGCTCTCGTAGATCTCAAAGGAGAGAAGCTGAAAGTCGTCTGCGGAGCCCCCAACATCGAGGTGGGCCAAAAAGTTCCCCTAGCCCGGGTTGGAGCAAGAGTATTTGATCCTCACACCAGGAAGCCAGTTGAGCTTAAGTTGGCAAAGATACGAGGCATTCTCTCTGAGGGCATGCTCTGTTCGGAGAGGGAGCTGGGCATCTCCGAGGATCACCAGGGAATTATGATCCTGTCACCGGATGCCCCGGTAGGAATGCCCCTAGCGGACTACCTGGGCGACACGATTCTGGACATCCGCGTAACTCCCAACCGCCCAGATTGCCTCTCGATTTTGGGCATCGCCAGGGAGCTCGCTGCCCTGACCGGGGAAGAGCTCTGCCCCCCTCAGATTAGCTACGAGGAAAGGGGCCCCGAGGTGGAGCAGCTAACCTCAGTGGAGATTTTGGCCCCGGACCTCTGCTCCCGATACTGTGCCGGGATAGTTCAGGATGTTAGGATAGGGCCTTCTCCACGCTGGATGCAGGAGAGACTTTTGGCTCTGGGCATGCGACCTATAAATAACCTGGTGGACATTACCAATTACGTGATGCTGGAGTATGGCCAGCCGCTACATGCCTTTGATTTTGAGAAGCTAAGGGGGCAGCGAATAATCGTTCGGCGAGCCTGGGAGGGAGAAGTTTTAGTTACTTTAGATGGGGAAGAGAGGGTTCTTTCCCCTGACATGCTCGTCATCGCTGACGAGCAGGGCCCAGTAGGCCTTGCTGGGGTGATGGGAGGCTTGGAAAGTGAGGTGACTGAGGAAACCAGCATTATTCTCCTCGAGTCGGCCAACTTTTCTCAGGCTAGCATTCGGCGCACCGCTCAGAAACTTGGCTTACCCACCGAGGCCTCCATCCGGTTTGATAAGGGGCTCAGCCCCGAGCTAGCGCTTCCAGCGCTGCGCCGGGCTCTGGATCTGATGGGAAAACTCGCTGATGGGGAGATAGCCCAGGGGGTAATTGATGTTTACCCCGGGAGGAAGGAGAGTCAGCCCATCTTGCTAACTGAGCAACGGGTTAAACAAGTGCTGGGTATAGAATTGACATCAGAGCAGGTCTCTGGTGCCCTTTCACCCCTCGGGTTTGTCTGCGAGCCTGCTGCCCCAGGTGAGCTTCGAGTGCGTGTTCCCTACTGGCGCGCAGATATAAGCGTGGCTGATGATCTTGCTGAGGAGGTAGCTCGCCTTATCGGCTATGATGCGATCCCGCTTTCGCCCTTGAGCGGGGAACTTCCCCAGTTTGAGCCTGCTCCCCTTCGCAAGCTTAGGGAAAAGGCACGCGATCTCTTGGTCGGCTGTGGGATGCAGGAGGTCATCACCTACTCTCTGATCAGCCGAGAGACCCTAGAGAAGGCCTTGGTTAGGGGACCTGGGCCCCTCCGAGTGGCTAATCCACTTAGTCGCGAACAGGAGTATCTACGTACCAGCCTCAGACCTGGGCTGCTTCAAGTCTTCGCTGCCAACGAAAGACGACGTGAAGGAGGGCTGATGCTCTTCGA
Organism: uncultured Dehalococcoidia bacterium; assembly: GCA_964645275.1. Lineage (GTDB taxonomy): Bacteria > Chloroflexota > Dehalococcoidia > SZUA-161 > SpSt-899 > CAZYDA01. The sequence goes on from CAZYDA010000029.1 coordinate 10,076, forward strand.
GGTGGGTAAGGTCTTTCTTCCCCGATCCGGAGAGCTGCCGGAGGAGCGGGAAATGCTTGCCGGGATAGTTGGCGGCCCGAGGTTTGGGAAGTCGTGGCTGGTGAAAGAGGAGAGGCTGGATTTCTTCTTCGCTAAAGGTATTTTGGAGACCCTGTTCGAACGGCTCGGCGTGGAGGTGGATTTCGAGCCAGCG
>CAZYDA010000030.1:0-9985 GCA_964645275.1 uncultured Dehalococcoidia bacterium
AGATGGAGTCCCATAACCACCCCTCGGCCATTGAGCCCTTCCAGGGGGCAGCCACTGGGGTAGGTGGGATCGTGCGGGACATCTTCACCATGGGGGCCAGGCCCATTGCCCTGCTCAACTCCCTTCGCTTCGGACCTCTGAGCGAGCCTCGCAACCGCTACCTCTTCACCGGGGTGGTGGCTGGGATAGCCTCTTATGGTAATTGCCTGGGGATACCCGACGTCGGCGGAGAGGTCTTCTTCTCGGAAGCCTATTCTCAAAACCCTCTGGTCAACGCCATGTGCGTGGGGCTGGTCGAGGCCAAGAGAATCCTCAAATCCCGTACCGGTGAACCCGGGAATCAACTCATGCTGGTCGGAGCTGACACCGGGCGGGATGGCATTTACGGGGCCTCGGGGCTGGCCTCGCGGACCTTTGAGGAGGAGCGAGAGCTCCGTCCCACGGTTCAGGTGGGCAACCCCTTCCTGGAGAAGCTTCTCATCGAGGCCTGCTTGGAACTGAAGGAGAGCGACTGGGTGGTGGGACTGCAGGATCTGGGCGCCGCAGGGCTCACCAGCGCGGCCATAGAGGCCGCCGCGAGGAGCGGCAGCGGGGTACTTCTCGATGTCTCCAGGGTTCCCCGCCGGGAGGAGGGGATGACCCCCTACGAAGTCATGCTCTCCGAGTCCCAGGAGCGCATGCTGGTGGTGGTGAAGCGGGGGCTTGAGGAGAAGGTTAAGACTCTCTTCCACAAGTATGACCTCAATTGTGAGATCATCGGCGAGGTCACCGATGACGGTTTGGCCCACATCATGGAGGGGGAGAGGCTTGTAGCCGAGGTCCCCGTAAAACTTCTCACCTCCCCTCCCCTCTACCGCCGTAAAGGCAGGAAGCCGGACTGGCTCCCAGGCCTCCAGAACCGTGCCCTCTCCTCCCTCCCCGACCTTGAGCCAAAGGATGTTCCCCAAATGCTGCTCAAGCTCCTTTCCTCGCCCAACATAGCCAGCAAGGAGTGGGTTTACCGACAGTACGACCATCAGGTGGGGATAAACACGGTCATTCCCCCGGGAGCTGATGCCGCGGTGTTGCGGATAAAGGGAACCCGGAAGGGCATTGCCCTCACCGCCGATGGCAACGGGAGATACTGCTTCCTTGACCCTTACCTCGGCGGGGCTGCTGCCGTGGCTGAGGCAGCCAGAAACCTGGCCTGCGTGGGAGCTGAGCCCCTGGCCCTCACCGACTGCCTCAACTTCGGAAATCCCGAGAACCCAGTGATTTACTGGCAACTCGAGATGGTCATCCGGGGGATGGCCCAAGCCTGCCAGCTCCTGGACATCCCGGTCATAAGCGGCAACGTCAGCCTTTACAATGAGACTCGCGGCCAAGCGATCTATCCCACGCCGGTGGTGGGAATGGCCGGGCTGCTGGAGGATATCGAGTTCAGATGCACGCCTGGATTCAAGGAGGCAGGGGACCTCGTCTTCCTGCTGGGCAGCGGAGGGGGGCTCGGGGCCACTGAGTATCTGGAGCAGATCCACGGCCTGGTAGCTGGGGTTCCCAGGGTGGACCTCAAGCTCGAGAAGCAACTAGGACGCTGTCTAGTCCAGGCAATAAGGCGAAGGATTATCAAATCGGCCCATGATCTCTCTGACGGGGGGCTTCTGGTGGCCCTGGCCGAGTGCTGCCTTGCTGGCGGCCAGGGATTTCGCGGGCGACTGGAAATTCGAGGAAGGATAGACGAGACCCTCTTCGGGGAGGGAAGCCCAAGGGTAGTGGTCACGCTAGCGCCGGAAAAGGTGGGAGAGCTGGAAAAGCTGGCTACGGAGCATGGAGTACCGCTAAGAGAACTGGGGGTGGTTGGCGGGGAAGAATTGATCCTCGAGGGCTTCTCCCCACTTGCGCTCGAGGAAATCGCCCGGGCCTGGAAACACGGCCTGGAGAGGCAGCTGACCTAGGCCCTCTCCAAGCTTTGCCGAAGCTTCTCCTGGCAGGTGAGATCCCAGCGCTGCAGTCCGCAGGCCTGACAGGAGAAGCGACAATCTGGGGTGGGCTCGCCCCTTCTGCTGCGCTCCAGCTCACGCCGAAGATATGTCAGGCTGACCCCAGAATCTATATGAGACCAGGGGAGAAGTTCCCCCAGGCCTCGCTCGCGGAGATAGAAATCCGGGTCGAGGTCTGAATCCCAGAAGGCCTGCTGCCACCTCTCCCACCTGAAGTGCTCCCGCCAGCCATCGAAGAGGCAGCCCAGCTCCCAGGCGCGCTGCACAACCTGTCCGAGTCGGCGGTCGCCCCGGGAGAACACCCCCTCCAGCAGGCTCATCAGGGGGTCCTGCCAGGAGAGATGGACCCCGGTTTTCCTGAGTCCCCGCCGCAGCATTTGTAGCTTTGAGCCCATATCCTCTGGATCGGCCTGCCCCGCCCACTGAAAGGGGGTATGCGGCTTGGGAACGAAAGGAGATACGCTAACCTTAAGGTTCGGCCTCCTCCCCGAGCCAAGGTGCCTCATTTTTCGCGCCAGGGAAACGATCCCTTCCACATCTTCCTCCCTCTCCGTGGGAAGGCCCAGCATGAAGTAAAGCTTAAAGCTGCTCCAGCCAGACCTGGCTGCCAGCTCAATGGTTCTAAGGATCTCCTCATCGGAGATCGGCTTGTTGATCACCTGACGCAAGCGTTCAGTGCCAGCCTCCGGGGCGAAGGTGAGGCTGGATTTCCTCCCGAAGGCCACCTCGGCCAACCTCAGCGAGAAGGCATCGGGTCGAAGGCTGGGAAGGGAGAGATTGAGTCGACTAAGCTTATAGCGCTCGGAAAGCCTTAAGACAAGCTCCTCAATCTGTGGGTAATCCGTGGTGCTGAGGGAAAGGAGGGAGAGTTCCTCATATCCCGAATTGCTCAATATCTCCTCCGCAGCCTCCAGGATTTCCTCCAGCTTCCTCTCACGGGGAGGACGATAGATGACCCCTGCCTGGCAGAAACGGCAACCCCGGGAACAGCCTCGCTGTATCTCTATGACTGCCCGGTCGTGAACCACCTCCGCATAGGGCACCACGGGGCAGACAGGGGGTGGCGGAAGGGGAAAGACGAAACGTCGCTCCACAACCCGCGCTGCCTCAGGAACTCTGGGCTCTATCTTTAGAATTTGCCCGTCCCGGTATTCTATCTGGTAAAACTGAGGCACATAAACTCCGGGTATTTTGGCCAGCTCGCGAAGCAACTCGGCCCTTTGGCCACCCTCCCTCTTCCAGCGGCGAAAGGTCTCCGCCAGCTCCAGTACCACCTCCTCCCCCTCCCCGATGACGAAGAGGTCGAAGAAGTCCGCTATTGGCTCCGGGTTCAGGACAGAGCTGCCGCCTCCCACCACCAGCGGGTGCTCCTCATTCCTCTCCCCAGCAAGCAAAGGTATTCCCGCGAGGTCGAGGATGTTAAGCACATTGGTGTAGGTGAGCTCATATCCCAGTGAAAATCCCAGGATATCGAAATCCCGAAGTTTTCGCTTTGACTCCAGGCTGAAGAGGGGGAGGTCATGCTGGCGGAGTTCGGCGGAGAGGTCTACCCAGGGAGCATAGGCTCGCTCGGCGAGGATGTAGGGCTGTCGGTTCAGCAACTCATAGAGGATGCTTAGGCCCAGGCTCGACATCCCAATCTCATAGGCATCGGGATAGATAAGCGCTACCTTCACCTCTATCTCTTCCCAATCCTTGACCAAGCTGTTCCACTCTCGCCCGATGTAGCGAGCAGGTTTTTGCACCCGACGCAGAATTTCATCCAGCTTGTCCATTGGGTCCGCCACTTGGCTCCTGAACCATTATAGGTTGAAGATAAGGGGGGTGCAAATAAGATCCTCCATTCACGAGTTGACCGGGGGGTTCGGAGTGTGCTAAAAAGCGTTAGCTTAAGCCACAAGGGCCTTGGAGGGAAAATGGGAAAGCTGGAAGAGGTGCTCTCTCAAATAAAGCCCCTGGATGAGGAAGCAATGCAAGCCGCTCGGCGGCGACAGGACAACCTCACGAAACCCAGGGGGAGTCTAGGAAGGCTGGAGGAGTTCTCTATCAGGATAGCCGGAATGAGGGCCACCCCCCGGCCGAAACTAGAGCGAAAGGCCATCATAGTCATGGCGGCCGACCACGGTGTGGTGGCCGAGGGGATAAGCCTCTACCCTCAGGAGGTAACCCGACAGATGGTCCTCAATTTTCTCTCCGGGGGTGCGGGGATAAACGTCCTCTCCCGCCATGTAGGGGCTCGGGTGGTAGTTGTGGATATGGGGGTGGTGGGAGGATTTGAGCCCCGGCCCAATCTTATCTGCCGGATGATCGACTTCGGCACCAAGAACTTGGCCCAAGGGCCGGCCATGACGCGCCAGCAGGCCCTGGAGGCGATTGAGGCAGGGATCGAGGTGGTGGAGGCGGAGGCTGCCAAGGGACTGGACCTGGTGGGCACTGGAGATATGGGCATCGGAAACACCACCCCCTCAGCCGCCATCTGCGCCGCCATCACCGGCAGGCCGGTGGAGGAGGTCACCGGGAGGGGCACCGGCCTGGAGAATGAGCAGCTGAAGCACAAGATCAGGGTGATCCGCCAGGCGCTGGAGATAAACCGGCCCGACCCCAATGATGGCCTCGAGGTGCTCTCCAAGGTGGGAGGCTTCGAGATCGGGGGCCTGGTGGGAGTGATCCTGGGAGCCGTGGCCAGGAGGATCCCGGTGGTGATTGATGGCTTCATCTCCGGGGCAGCGGCCCTCATCGCCAGACAGCTCTGTCCCCTGGCAAAGGAGTACCTCATCGCGGGGCACCTCTCCGCCGAGCCCGGGCACCAGAGCTTGCTGGAATACCTGGGGCTGGAGCCGGTGCTGAACCTGGGGATGAGGCTGGGCGAGGGGACCGGGGCAGCCCTGGCCATGGGGATTATTGAGGCGGCGGTGAAGGTCTTGAATGAGATGGCCACCTTTGAAGAGGCCGGTGTCTCACGGGCCGAGGGATGATGAAGTTCTGGGCTGCCTTGAAGTTCCTCACCATCTTTCCCGGCCCACAGCTCCGAGCGGAGGAGCTGGGCCGCTCATCCGGCTATTTCCCCCTGGTGGGTTTGCTCCTGGGAGCCATCCTCACCGGGCTGGACTGGGGATTGAGAGGGGTGCTGCCAGGGCTGGTGGTCAACGTGTTGCTTATCGGCGCCTTGCTGTTGCTGACCCGGGGAATTCACCTGGACGGATTCCTGGATACCTGCGACGGACTGGGAAGTCCTGGCCCTCCTGAGGAGAGGCTGAGGGCAATGTCCGATAGTCGGGTGGGCGCCTTTGGCGTCATGGGCGGCTGTATCTTGATCCTGCTCAAATACGCCAGCCTTTCTCTCCTGGTCGGAGAGCTTCGACCGCCAGGGCTCATCCTCATGCCGATGGTCAGCCGCTGGGCCATGACCTATGCCATCTTCACCTTCCCCTCGGCGAGGGGGGAGGGGATGGGTTGGGCCTTCAAACAGGGAACGGGAGTCAGGGAATTGGCCCTGGCCACCCTCTTCGCGCTGGCGAGCGCACTGGCCCTGCTGGGACTCCGAGGGATTATCATGCTCGGGCTGGTTCTCCTGGCCACCTCAGTGCTGGCCCGGCTTCTATGCCGCAGCTTCGGCGGGCAGACTGGCGACACCTACGGTGCCCTGAACGAGCTCCTGGAGGTCTTCTTCCTGCTGGTCTTCCCCTTCATCGGTGGCCTAAAGCTGGCTCTCATGCCAAGCCTTTTCTAGGGTTTAAAGATGGCCCAAGGAGAGGGTAGACCTAGGTTAATCCTGGTGCTCGGAGGCGCTCGCTCGGGCAAGAGCAGCTTTGCCCAGAGGCTGGCCCAGGAGCTTGGTCAAAAGGTCTTATTCGTTGCCACGGCTGAGCCCCTGGATGAGGAGATGAAGGAGCGCATTGAAGAACATCGCCGAAGGAGACCCAAAGACTGGCGCACCTTGGAAGCACCTTTCGGAGTCGGCAAGCGAATCAGCCAGGAACTGAGGGGCGCGGACGTGGTACTCATTGACTGTCTGACCCTCCTTCTCTCAAATCTAATGGGGAAAGGAGGGAATCTGGAGAAGAGGATCAAGACCGAACTCAAAGAGCTCCTCCTTTGCATCGAAGACTCTCGAGCCAGCTTTATCCTCGTCTCTAACGAAGTCGGGATGGGGATAGTACCGGGATATAAATCAGGTCGTCTCTTTCGAGACCTTCAGGGGAGGGTCAATCAATTGCTGGCTGAACGGGCCGACGAGGTATACCTCATGGTGGCTGGCCTCCCCCTGAGATTAAAGTGAGACACTTCGGGTTGACCCTCCTCACTCCCGGTGTTATGATGGTCTTGACCAATCTCACTTTCCCTGAACTCCTCTCAAGCAGTGTCTTATAATATAAACTTCCACGGGGCTCTGGGGTTGAATGAGTCGGGCGAGGTGGAAACTATCTGTCCAAGTTGATGAACCCTTCCGCAGCCAGGTAAAGAAGAGCTGGCTCAGAAGGGCGGCCATGAAGGCTCTTTTAGTTGAGGAGGTCCCAGCCCCCATGGAGTTGAGCCTGGTTGTCACCACCGATGAGGTGGTGGAGGAGTTAAATCGGACCTACCGGGGCGTGAACCGGACCACCGACGTCCTGGCCTTTCCCCTGGAGGGAGGCGATTTTCCTTCCCTCCCCGGGGTGAGCAAACACCTGGGAGAGGTGATCATTTCCTTTCCCCAGGCAACGAGACAGGCTGAGGAGCAGGGGCATCAGCTTCGGGAGGAACTGAGCCTCCTGGTAATCCATGGGATACTCCATCTCCTGGGGTACGAAGATGAGGATGAAAATGAGGAGCCACGGATGAGAGCCCGAGAAGCCGAGATATTGAAACTTGTACTTGAGGAAAAATGACCGTCTTCTACCGCAAATGGCGTCCCCAGACCCTGGCCGAGGTGGTGGGCCAGGAGCCTGTGACTCGCACCCTGCGCAACGCCATCGCCACTGGCAGGGTGGCGCATGCCTATCTCTTCCACGGTCCCCGAGGAACGGGCAAGACTAGCACCGGACGCATCCTGGCCAAGGCGGTGAACTGTCTGGACAACCAGACTGGTGAGCCCTGCAATCGCTGCGAGATATGTCAGGCCTTCAATGAGGGAAGGGCTCTAGATCTCATCGAAATTGACGCCGCCTCCAACCGGGGTATAGATGAGATCCGAGATCTGAGGGAGAAGGTGGGATTCGCCCCCCACCTGGCCAGGTATAAGGTTTACATCATAGACGAAGTTCACATGCTCACCGAGCCGGCCTTTAATGCCTTGCTCAAAACCCTGGAAGAGCCTCCTTCCTATGTCATCTTCGTCCTGGCCACCACTGAGGTACACAAGGTTCCGACCACCATCTTGTCGCGTTGTCAGCGATTTGATTTCCGCCGGATCCCCGTGGAAGCAATGGTCAGGCGGCTGGAACAGATATGCGAGGCGGAGGGCATTGAGATAGAGCCCCAGGCTTTAAGGCTCATCGCTCGCGCCGCCACCGGCAGTCTCCGCGATGCGGAGAACTTGCTGGAGCAGCTTCTGGTTTATCATGGCCCGAAAATAACGCTTCAGCAGGTGCATCAGGAGCTGGGCATAAGCGGTGACCTCCGAATCAAGGAGCTAGTGGAACATATCCTGCGCCGAGATCTTCCTGCAGCTCTGACCACCGTCAACCAGGTGGCCGCTGAGGGGCTGGATCTTAAAACATTCAATCGGGGGCTGGTGGAGTACCTGCGTGAGCTACTAGCGGTGAAGGTGGGCACCCAAGATTTGCTCGGACTTACCCCCGAGGAGCTGGAGGAGCGAAGGTCCCTGGTCAGGGGAGCGGATCTAAAGGAAATTTCAGGGGCCCTCAAATCCTTTGCCCAGGCGGATTTTCGATTTGAGCCCCACTCAAGTCTGCCGCTGGAACTGGCCCTGCTTGATCTTCTGGCCGAATGGGACGAAAAGGCTAAGCCAGCCGAGGAGGAGCCCAGGTTACCTCAGATGGTCGAGGCTTCCTCCAATCTAGAACACATCCGCCAGCGCTGGAACGAGTTCGTGAATGCCTGTCGGGGGGAGGGCTCTCGGGGCAACCTCGATGCCCTACTCCGGGGCTTCTGCAAGCCCATAGACCTCGAGGATAACACTCTGGTTCTAGGCTTTTACGCCGAATTTCACAAGAGCAAGATCGAAGACCCGAAGTATCGGCGCATGGTGGAGCGCAAGCTAAAGGAGGTGTTTGGAGTCCCCTACCAGGTTCGCTGCGTTCTGTTAAAACGCGAGAAGAAAAATGAAGTGCAACAGAACCCTCTCATCAAGGCCGCCCTTGACCTGGGGGGGAAGATCATCGGTGAGGAGTAGCAATGAACAGAAAGGCACTGAAACAGTTGCAAGAACTCCAGGCGAAGCTGGCCCAGGCTCAACGGGAGCTGGAAGAAGCGGTACTCGAGGGGAGTTCAGGGGGCGGGGCAGTGAAGGTGGAGGTGAGTGGAAAACAGGAGGTGCTGTCGGTCAAGATCTCCCCAGAGGTGGTTGATCCCCAAGATGTGGGCCTGCTGGAGGATCTGGTCCTGACGGCCGTCAACCAGGCCCTAGAGAAGGCCAGAAACTTAGCCGCCCAGCGCCTCGAGCCCCTGGCCGGCGGCCTGAAGATTCCCGGGCTTTAGCCCAAAATTACAGGATTTTTAGGGACCAAGCACTATAAGGAGGTGAGATGCCAGCAGCCTGCGGCCTGGCCTGTGAGGTATGTGGACTTCTGAACGAATGCGGCGGTTGCCCCGCCGGGACGGATCCTCGGGCAGGGGACAGATTGAAAAGGCTGAGGGAGCTTATGGGAGCCACCTGTCCCACCCTTGAATGCGCCATGAGGAAGGGGATGGACTACTGCCTCCGATGCCCAGAATTTCCCTGTGAGCTTCTCTATCGCTCAGAAATTCCCTACAGTAAAAGGCTATTGAACCTCTTCAAGGAATTTAAAACCAAAGCAGGAAGATGAGAGGCCCATCAGCAAGGGGTGAATTCACCGCTGAACCTCTTTCTCGCCTCGTTGACGAGTTCCATAAGCTTCCGGGCATCGGGCCAAAGATGGCAGCCCGGCTGGCCTATCATGTGCTTCGCCTGCCGGAGGAGGAGGCTCGCTCCCTGGCTGAGGCCATCATTGCCGTCAAGGAGAAGATCATCCTCTGTCCCACCTGCCAGAACCTCACTGACATCACCCCCTGTGCCATCTGCCGGAGTCCGGAAAGGGACCAAAGCATCATCTGCGTGGTGGAAGAACCGCTAGATCTGCTGGCGCTGGAGCGCACCGGGCAATACCGGGGCCTCTACCACGTGCTCCACGGCGCCATCTCCCCCATGGAGGGGATAGGGCCAGAGGACTTGAAGATAAGGGAACTCCTGGAGCGCTTAAAGTCCGGACAGGTAAAGGAGGTCATCCTGGCAACCAATCCTAACCTTGAAGGTGAGGCTACTGCTATGTACCTCCAGCGCCTCATCTCCCCCCTGGGAGTAAAGGTTACCTCCCTGGCTCGAGGCCTTCCTGTAGGTGCTGATCTCGAATATGCTGATGAGGTTACCCTGAGCCAAGCCCTTGAGGGTCGCCGAGAGCTATAGCACAATCCAAAAATTCAATATTGCAGACCCCGCAAAATCTAAGAGATCTTGCGGGGTGCTATAAATTTAGACCTTCTGATTTCCGCCAGCATCTCGGCCAGCCTCTGCAGCAACCGACCGAGTCCCCAACCCTTGGCAGCGGAGATGAGGAGGATGTTCCCTCGGTGCAATCTAAGCTGCTGGAAGTAGTAATCCACCAGCTCCTCCCCGCTGAGTCCAGCCTCCTTCGCCAGGAGGTCAATCTTGTTCAGGGCCAAAAGTCTGGGTTTTCCCCCCAGTCCCAGCTCAGTCAGCACCTCCTCCACCGTTCGAGCTTGCTGAACAGCGTTCTTATGAGTCACGTCCACCAGATGCAGCAGCAGGTCTGCCTCGGAGAGTTCCTCCAGGGTGGCCTTGAAGGCGGCGACCAGCATTGGGGGCA
>CAZYDA010000031.1:0-9935 GCA_964645275.1 uncultured Dehalococcoidia bacterium
CCCCCGCTGGTGAGCACCCGGAAGCTGAGGGATGAGCTAGGCTTCCAGTTCCGCTATTCCTCAAAAGAGGCCCTTCTCTCTTTCCTTCAGGCCTCAAGTCACCGAGGGCCTAAGCTTGCAGGCCAAACCCTCTCAGGCTATCCTTAACAGGATGCCATGAAAATCCTAGGTAGGGAATCCCAGCCGGTAAAGGTCATCGTCAATCCGAGCAACCAGGAACTTCGGGCCTGATCCTTCCAGCAGGGGACAGAATTACCTAGTTCGGGAACCTCGCCGTCGTCACCTGGTAAGAAACCGGATCGCCAAGTTCACCCATGCGACCCCGCCATCATTGAGGTGCTGAGGCCCTGAGTCCTCAATTGACTTCGTCAGGGGGTGGAGCTGAACGAGGGCAGGTTAGCTGACCGAGTGATCGTCTGCACTGGAGCGCGGCCAGCTCTGATTCAGGCCCTTCAATCGGTGGAACGTGGGGGTACGGTGCTCTTCTTCGCCCCCACCCAGCAAGGGGTAACCATCCCCCTCTCGATCAATGACCTTTTTTGGCGCCGGGAGGTAACCCTCACCACCTCCTATGCCGGCAGCCCGGCGGACTATCTGACGGCGCTCCGGATAATTCGCTCGGGAGGCATCGCGGTGCACGGCCTGATCACTCACCGGCTGAGCCTAGCAGAGACCGGGGTCGGCTTCCAGCTCGTCGCCAGAGCTCAGGAGTCGCTCAAGGTCATTATTCAGCCCCAACGATAAGTCCTCATTATTTACGGAATTGCCATCTACTCGATGAAGTGATGGCAGGCGATGAAGCCGCCAATGAGTGGGCCAGGGGCAAACTTAGGATGATAGCCCCTGCTGGCAATGCTGGTAGAGGCTTTTTGGTGCTTCGCTAATGAAACTTATAGGTTCTATCGGAGAGATGGACTTCACAGGCGGGCCTACGTCCTTTCAATTATGAGCTAGGTGGGAGCGCTATAGGATAGCGATTTATCGTCGTTTGCCGTATAATTATGGCTGATAAATCCGGGGTTAACCTACTAAATAAAAACCTTCCCGCCTTTACGGAATATGAGAGCCGAGCGATCGCTTATCAGGAAGGCAATGAAGAGGGAAGGGGAAAGGGAACGTCTGGCGACGATTGCCTCACTCCGCCCTCTTCTATCCCCGGCCTCGGTAGCAGTGATAGGGGCTTCCAGGTATCGGGGCACGATTGGTCAACTGCTTCTCCAGTGTATCCTCCAGAACGGCTTTACCGGCACGGTTTATCCAGTGAATCCCAACGCTGAATCGGTGATGTCGGTAAAGGCCTATCCCTCAATACTCGATGTTCCCGGTCATGTGGATCTGTCCATCATCGCTGTGCCTGCCCCGATCGTGACCAAGGTGGCCGACGAATGTGGTCGCAAGGGGGTGCGCGCCCTGATCGTCGTCTCGGACGGGTTCAAGGAGAGGGGGCCGGAAGGAGCTGCCCGAGAGAAAGAGCTAAGGGATATCGCCCTAAGCTATGGCATGCGGCTGGTGGGACCAAACTGCATGGGGGTCATCAACACCAACCCTGAGGTATCTCTTAACGCCACTTTCTCAACAGTGTACCCTCCGCAGGGCAATGTGGCTTTTCTCTCCCAGAGCGGAGCCATAGGGCTAACCATTCTTGAACACGCCAACAATCTCAACATGGGCATTTCCACCTTCGTCAGCGTTGGCAATCGTGCCGATGTCTCCTCCAACGACCTCCTGCAGTACTGGGAACAGGATCCGGAGACCAAGGTTATCCTCCTCTACCTAGAGTCCTTTGGCAACCCGCGTAAGTTCAGCCGCATTGCCAGAAGGGTATCGGTTAGAAAGCCAATCATGGCTGTCAAGAGTGGCAGCACTCCAGCAGGTTCACGCGCTGCGCTATCTCACACTGGTGCTCTAGCCTCTTCAGATGTGGCCTCCGACGTGCTCTTTCGCCACGCTGGCATTATCAGGGTCAACTCCATGGAGGAGCTTTTCGATGTGGCGGCCTTGCTCTCCACCCAGCCATTGCCCCGAGGCAGGAGGCTGGTCATTGTAACCAATGGAGGTGGCCCAGGCATAATGGCTGCTGATGCGGCAGCGCGCAATGGCCTGCTCCTGCCAGAGCTCTCCCCAGAGGTTGTCAACCTCCTGAAGCCAATCCTCAAACGAGATATCCGACTGAGCAACCCCATTGATACAACTGCTGGCGCTACTGCGGAAGAGTTCCAGGGAATTTTGAAGGTACTGGCCAGCGACAGGGGGAATGACGCTGTCCTCGCTATATTTGCGCCTCCGATAGTCACAGGCATAGAGGCCATGGAAGAGGCCATCCGGCGGGTAGCTCCTGCCTTCTGGCGACAGGGAAAACCGCTATTGGCCTGTTTTCTGGGACACCGGGGCTTTAGAGCCAGGTTAGGGGCAGGTGGCAGATTTGTGCCCTGTTATCCCTTCCCCGAGGAGGCTGCTTCGGCTCTGGCCAAGGCAGCTGAGTATGCTGAACTGCGCCGCAAGCCCAGAGGTAAGGTTCCCTCGATTCGCGGCATAAAGCGTGGAAAGGCGAGGAGGATAATCGAGGCAGCGATAACTAGGAGTGTTGAGAGGCCACTCTGGCTCCCACCTGAGAAAACCGCTGAATTACTGGATTGCTATGGCATACGATTTGTCGAGACTCTGATGGCCAGAACGGAAAGCGAAGCCGTTGCCTTGGCCCTAAAGCTGGGCTTCCCCGTTGCGGTCAAGTTAGCCTCCTCCACCATCGTGCATAAGACAGAGGTTGGCGGGGTAATACTTGACGTTAACTCGGAAGGCGAGGTGAAACAGGCCTTTCAACACATCCGATCCCGACTTGCCAGTCTCGGCCGGCAGCGGGAGATGGAGGGGGTTACGCTGCAACGGATGATCAAGGGCGGGATAGAAACCATTGTGGGATTGACACAGGATCCAACTTTCGGACCTCTTATAATGTTTGGCTCAGGGGGGATATACGCCGAGCTGATCAAGGACATAGCCATCAGGTTGCACCCGCTCACCGACCTCGATGCCAGAGAGCTGGTAAGCTCCATTAAGCTAGCGAAGCTATTTGAAGGCTACCGAGGCTCCCCACCCAGTGATACCAAAGCCCTGGAGGATCTGTTGCTCCGGGTCTCGGCGCTGGTTGAAGACCTGCCCGAAATCGCCGAGCTGGACCTGAACCCGGTCAAGGTTATGCCACAGGGAGAGGGTTATTGGGTGGTGGATGCAAGAATCCTGGTGCAGTAACATTTTCCCTCCCGAGCAATTATTAAAGTGGTAAACGAACCACAGATGAGCATCAGAGAGGGGGTAAAGCAAATGAGAAGCAAATTTCTTCCCGGGGTGATAATAATACTGGCGGTAGCCCTCCTCCTTCCCCTTGCTGCCTTCGCCCAGCCCCCAGTATGTGCCTTCTATGGGACAGCCGAGCTCGATGGGAAGCAAGTGTCTGAGGGCACCGTGATATCGGCCTGGATAGGGGGAAAGAAGGTGGCAGAAACCCTCTACCAAGATTCCAAATACGTTCTAAAGGTAGTGCAGCCCTCCGGGGCTGACTTCACCGGCAAGACGGTGACTTTCAAGATCGGTCAGTATGCGGCTGCGGAGGCCGGCGTTTGGGAGGCTGGTGAGGTCACCAAGGTGAACTTGACCGCCAGCACCACCCCTGCTAAGCTACCAGACCTGGTGATCACCGAGGTCAAGTGTGACCAAGAGCGGGGAAAGATAGGCTACGTGCTGAAAAATGTGGGACAGGCCGCTGCCCCAGCCGGTCACCTTACTGTCCTCTGGGTGGAGGGCAAGAAGGTCTGCGAGGATGAAGTTAAGGTGGAGCTTGAACCCGGAGCAACTCACCAGGCATGGTTTAAATGCTATAGCTGGCCAGAGGGACGGACTATAGAGGCCGAGGTCTGTGCTGATGGCCGGCATAGCTTAAAAGAGAGCAACGAGCAAAATAACTGCCGAACCGAAAGATGTCTCCGCTATCCCCGGTGGGATATAAATCGCACTGGCCGGGTCAACTCTGAAGACCTGGCCATCCTGGCGAGGCACTATGGTGAGTTGACCAGTCCTCCCTATCCGAGGTATGACCTCAACCAAGATGGTCAAGTGGATTATAAAGACCTGGCCATACTAGGAGCGCACTATGGCGAAACCTACTAACCCGAGCGGGAAAATTCAGGAGGGAAACATGGCATCAATGAAGACAATTAGCCTGCTCATCGTCTTTGCTCTGGGTGCTCTTCTCATAAGCTCCTGTGGCGGGCCAGCCCCGGCACCAACCACCACTCCCTCACCTACCCTGACACCAAGTCCCAGCCCCAGTCCATCACCAACGCTGACGCCGAGCCCCAGTCCCAGTCCATCACCAACGCCAACGCTCTCCCCCAGCCCTACACCACCCCCTCCCAAGGAGGGCATCTACCTTGACCCAGCCCTGCTGGAGGCCAAGCCAGGGCAGGAGTTCACCATCAGGATACAGATCAAGCCGACTGGCTGGGGGGTCAGTGGCGGAGAGATATCCCTTTCCTTCGATCCTGCTGCCCTCGAAGTAGTGGAGCTTAAGCCAGGCGACCTTCTCGGCCTGAGTCCACTCGTGGGCCTGAAGAAGATCGACCACCAGGCTGGACTGATAAGATATGCCCTGGCCCGCGTTGGACCCACCCCTGTCCCTACACCTCCCGGAGCCTTCGCAGTCGTCAGGTTCCGGGTTCTCGAAAAGGCCAGCCTTGGAACCTATGAACTGAAGCTGACCAAGGTGGGGCTGGCAGATGAGAACTTCCAAGACGTGAAGGACTTCAAGATTTATGGAGCGCTGGTGAGGATCGGTTAGCCAACGCCTGAAGAGATCATTTTGTCGGTAGAACTCACAGCTCAATTCTGTTACAATAGCCAAAGATGCTGAAGGTACTGCACTTCGCCGACCTGCACCTCGGGGTGGAAAGCTACGGACGAATTGACCCCTCGACTGGGCTTTCCACAAGGCTTCTGGACTTTTGCCAGGCGCTCAAGCAGGTGGTGGACTTCGCCCTAGAAAATGAGGTTGATCTGGTGCTCTTCTGCGGTGATGCCTACAAGAACCGCAATCCCTCTCAAACTCAGCAGCGAGAGTTCGCCAAGGAGATTCGACGCCTGGCAGAAAGGGGGATCCGGGTCTTCCTGCTGGTGGGAAATCATGACCTCCCCAGTGCCATTGGACGGGCCACCGCCGTGGAGATATTTGATACCCTGGCGATAAGAAACGTCCTCGTGGGCGACCGTCCAGAGGTGCATCACATCGAGACTCGACACGGCCACTTACAGGTGGTCAGCCTTCCCTGGCCGAGGTGGAGCTTGATCATGGATGAGCAAACCCGAAACCTGCCCTTAGAGAAATTGAACGAAAAATTAGTCCAATTCATCAGTGTGGAGATTGATCGCCTGGCTCACCAGGCTGATCCTGAGCTGCCAACCATTCTGGCGGGTCATCTATCGCTCTCGACCGCCAGGCTGGGTTCAGAAAGGGGGCTAATGGTGGGCAAGGAGCCGGTTGTGCCACAATCAAGTCTGACCCGCCCCGAATTTGACTACGTCGCTCTGGGGCACATCCACAGTCCGCAAGTCCTCTCTCATAATCCTCCCATAGTCTATTCCGGGAGCCTGCAGCCCATCGACTTCAGCGATGAGGGAGAGGAGAAGGGATTTTACCTCGTCGAGCTGGAGCGGGGGAAGGCCAAGTTTGAATTCCATCCGGTAAAGGGGAGAAGGTTCCTGACTATCCAGGTTGACGCCAATGGGGAACATCCCACCGAGGCCATACTTCAGGCTATCGAGAACCAGGAGATAGAAGAGGCCATTGTACGGCTGCAAATAAAGACCTCGGTCGCCCGTGAGGGTCTGATCCGGGAGGGCGAGGTGCGCCGCGCCCTGAGGAAAGCCCATGCGGTGGTCATTCAAAAGGAAGTGGAGCGAGCCTCCACGCCCCGGGTGAAGGTGGAACGACCCGAGGAACTGCAACCCCTGGAGTGGCTAAATCTATATCTGGAGACCAAGAAGGTGCCGCCGGAGAGAGCCCAAGCGCTTCTGGAGCACGGGAAAAAGCTCATCGAAGCAAGCCTGTTTCTATAGTGAGAAAGGGATGAAGATAGTAAAGTGGACGCTGATTTTCATCGGTTCGCTCATCGGGCTGATGCTCATCTTTGCCGGGATAGCCTACTACCTCATTACTCAGCCACCAGCGATAAAGGAGGAAATGAGGCCGGTTGAGGTATCGGCTGAGGCGGCTAGAAGCCTGGAACAGAAGTTAGAGGCCTTCCAGCAGGAGGTCCAGCAGGCTGCCCAAGCCGGCGAGCAGAAAGAAGTAAGGCTGGAAATAACCGAGGAAGAGCTGAATGCCAAGATAAACGAGTACCTCAAGGAGCTTACCTCCGAGGAGGAATTACCGGTCAGCGTGGAGAATGTACAGGTCAACGTCAAGGATGGCAAGCTGTTGCTTGCCGGAGAGGCGGAGGTCTCCGGAGTCAAGGTGCAGGGCGGGGTGGAGGCCACTGTAAAAACGGAGGACGGCAGGGTGAAGCTGGAGATAAACCGGGTAGACCTGGGCCGATTTCCCCTGCCCAGCAACGTGAAGGAAAAGGTCATGAATCTTATCCCCGAGGAGAAAACCACCATTGAACTCGAGAATCTGCCGCTGGGGCTCGAGGAAAACCTTCCGGTAAAGCTGAAAAACCTCCGTTTGGAGGATGGCAAGCTGCTCATCGAGGGAGTAACGAAGTAAGGCAGGCTCGCCGATAAGAGAAAACCATGCGCTTGACCTTCTACGGCGGGGTTGGTGAGATCGGGGGAAACCAGATTCTTCTGGAAGATGGGGATACCCGGGTTTTCTTCGACTTTGGCCTTCCCTTTGGGAGGCGCTCGCTTTATTTCGAGGAGTACCTCAATCCCCGCCCGGGCGCTGGCCTTCTCGACCCCTTGGAGATGGGCCTCTTGCCACCCCTACGGGGAATTTATCGGGACGACCTTTTGCCAGACGAGTCCCTCTGGCAGAGGTTTGAAAATTCCCCCGAGTACCGAAGGCTGGAGGGGGTGAACGGCGTCCTCCTCTCACACGCTCATCTGGATCACAGCGGCTACATCTCCTTCCTTCGCCCGGAGATACCAGTTTACTCCTCAGCTCTAACTGCCTTCATCGCTAAGGCCATGCAGGACAGCAGCCCGTCGAACTTTGAAAAAGAGGTTTGCTATGCCAGCCCTCGCAAACTGGAAGACGGCTACCTGAGAGCCCAGGGAAACTACATCCGACGGCCCTTCCTTTTCCTAGACAACCCTGAACTCACCCCGAAGGCCCAAGAATTTTGGAATTGCACCCCGATGAGGCGCAAGCCCCTGGAACCCTCCCCAGCCCCATCGGAGAGAGAAAGAATTGGCCAACTCAGGCTCAAGTTCTTCCCTGTGGACCACTCCATTCCAGGAGCCTGTGCCTTCGCCGTGGAGACCTCGGCCGGCTGGGTAGTCTATACTGGCGACCTGCGGCTCAAGGGACAGAAAGGAAACCTGACGGAAATTTTCATCCAAGAGGCACAAAGATTAAGGCCCAGCGTTCTCCTCTGTGAGGGCACGCGTGCCGGCGAGGGTTGCTCGACCTCCGAGGAAGAAGTCTACCACAATGCCCTGAAAGTCGTAAGAGAAGAAAGGGGGCTGGTGATCGCCGACTTCGGCCCACGCAACGTGGAGCGGCTGCTCACCTTTTACCAGATAGCACAGGAGGTCGGGCGAAATCTGCTCATCCTGGCCAAGGATGCCTACTTGCTTCAGGCCATGCAGTTCGTGTCACCCGAATTCCCTCCACTTGAGGAGCTCAGAGGGGTACTTATCTACCGGGATCTAAAATCTCGGCTGGCTGCCTGGGAGGAGAATATACATCAGCGATTCCCGGGGAAGCTCATCACCTCGGGCGAGGTCTGCAGAAATCCGGGAGAGTTTATTTGCTGCTTCAGCTTCTGGGACTTGGACGAGCTCATTGACATTGCCCCAAGGGGAGGAACCTACATCTACTCCTCCAGCGAGGTTTTTGATGAGGAAGGAGCGCTGGACATGAAGCGACTCCACAATTGGATAAGACATTTTGGGCTTAAGGGAATTGGCCTTCCCCAAGAGGACCTTGGCTGGAAGGTGCCCCAGGAGGAAGGGGGGCTGCATTCTTCAGGACATGCCAGCGGCCCGGAATTGCTAGACCTCATAAAGGAAATCAATCCCCGAGTTCTTCTGCCGATTCACACGGAAGACCCCGAATACTTCCTCCAGAGGCTTCGCGGCACGGGAATTCAGGTACATCTCCCCGAGGCGAAGGGCATTTTTCTCTGGCAGGAGGTTGGGAGATGATCCCAGTGAGGCTTCGCCTGCGCAACTTCATGTGCTACCGAGAGGTGCCCGAGCTAGACTTCAGCGGAATGCATGTTGCCTGCCTCTGCGGCCCCAATGGAAATGGAAAGTCAGCCCTGATCGACGCCATGACCTGGGCCCTTTGGGGTAAAGCGCGAGCGACCAGCGACGACGAGCTGGTTCGCCTGGAAAGTACGGAGATGGAGGTGGACTTCGAGTTCCTAGTCGAGGACCAGCTATATCGAGTTATTCGCAAGCGAACTAAGTCCACCCCCCGGAAGAGGGGACAATCGTTCCTGCAGCTGCTAATAGCCGAAAACGGAGGGTTCCGGGATATCAGTGCGAACACCATCGCTGCCACGGAGCGCAAGCTCGTTGACCTCCTCCGCCTAGACTACCAGACCTTCATTAACAGCGCTCTCCTCCTTCAAGGTCGAGCTGATGAGTTCACCACCAAGCCCCCGGGGGAACGTAAGGAAGTCCTGGGGAAAATCCTTGGCCTCTCTCTTTACGACGAGCTAGAGGAAAGGGCTAAAGAGCTGAGCCGAGAGAAAGATAGGGAGAAGGCCAGGCTGGAGAGCACCTTGGCAGAGTTAGAGGCTGAGCTAGCCCACCGAGCAGAATACGAGGAGGAACTGCGCCAGGTAAAGAAAAGGCTGGCCGAAATAGAGGCCGATCTGGCTGGCTCAGAGGCAAAGTTGAAGCTTTTGAGGAAGCGGAAGGAGGAGCTAGAACGAAAGAGGCAGGAACTTCTCAGCCTGGAAGAGCGCCTCAGGCAGGCTGAGGAAGGGCTCAAGTCCTGGGAAGAACAGGCAAGAGAGCATCAGATAAGGATCACCGAGGAAGAAGGCATACTTGCCCGAGGTGAGGAGATCGAGAAAGGCTATATCGAATTACAGGGTTTAAGGAAACAGAATGACGAGCTGAATCAGCGCCTGGCAAAGTTAGTTGGGCTAAGCGAGAAAAAGGCAAAGCTTGAGAGCGAGATTGCCCGGGAGGAAGCCGGACTGCAAGCTGAACAGCGCCAACTGCAGGGGAGGTTGAAGGAACTCGAGGTCCACTCTTCAGAGCGAAAGACACTGGAAAGTCATCTTAAGCAGGCTTGTTTGAGGCTGGAAGAGGTCTCTTCAAGGGAAAAGGAGCTGGCCCAGAAAAGGGAGAGGGAAAGGGAGCTTTTTGGTCGGATTTCTCAGCTAAACCTTCAGAGCAAATCGCTTGAAGTGGACATAAGGTCACTGCAGGAAAAGATTTCGCTTCTTGCCCGAGAGGAGGGCACCCACTGCCCTTTGTGCGATTCGGAGATCGGTGAGGAGGGGAGGACGAAAATCCTCCAGAAGTACCGACTGGAACAGCAGGAGAAACAGGAACTGTACCGCTCAAACAAATCCGAGCTGCAGAAGCTCGTCCGAGAGCACGAGCATCTCAGGCGTGAAATAGCCAGCCTGGAGAGCCAAATAGCCAGAGATAAAGAGGAGTGGCAGAGAAGAAAGGCCACCCTGGAGAGCAAACTGGCCGAGGCGGAAAGGGCGGCCGAAGAGGGCGGGCAGGTTCAGGCCAGGCTGAGCAAACTCGAG
>CAZYDA010000032.1:0-9790 GCA_964645275.1 uncultured Dehalococcoidia bacterium
CTCCGAGAGGCTGCGCCAGCTCATCAACAAGAACTTTTCCTCCGATGACATCAGCTGGGCAGTAACCGAGGCTGCCGATGCCGGAATAAGGCAGCTCAAACTTTATTTCATGATCGGACTGCCCACGGAGACTGACGAGGAGGCGGCCGAAATAGTAAGGATGATTCTAGACTTGAGGAGGAGACTCGAGCAGCGAAGAGCCAGCACCAGGCTGATTCTGAACTTGACGTCCTTCGTTCCCAAGGCAGGCACGCCCTTTCAATGGCTGCCAATGGAAAGGGCGGAGACCTTAAAGCACCGCCTCAATTTTATCCGCCAAGGTGCCAGGCGGGGAGGAATTAAGGTTAAATTCGAGAGCATCGAAGAAAGTTTAGTCCAGGGCGTGCTCTCTCGAGGCGATAGAAGGCTGGCTCAGGTTCTTGTTCAGCCACCACAAACCCTTACCGGCTGGAGGCAGTCCCTGGAAAAGGCTGGAATCGATCCGGACTTCATCTACCAAAAGAACAGCTTGGAGGAAGAGCTTCCCTGGTCTATAATAGACTCAGGCATACGGAGGGGATATCTTCATCGCGAGCTGGAGAAAGCCTTATCTGGACTGGAGACCCCTCCTTGTCCGGCCAGCAACTGTGACGAGTGTGGGGTATGTCATGGGGAGGATTAAAGAGGCCGTCGAACGACTTTTGAGCGAGCTTCCTGAGGGGGTTGAATTGGTGGCCGCGGCCAAGAACCGAAGCGCAGAGGAGATATTGGAGGCAATCGAAGCTGGGGTAAGGATCGTAGGCGAGAACTACATTCAGGAGGCCAAGAGGGCCTTCGAGGTGGTGGGTCGGGCAGCTCAGTGGCACTTCATCGGAACCCTCCAGAAGCACAACGTGAGGAGGAAGGTTCTGGAGATATTTGACATGATGGAGACCATTGATAGTCTGGAGATAGCTCAAGAGGTAGATCGAAGGTGCGCTGCATTAGGAAAGATCATGCCGGTGTTGATCGAGATAAACAGCGGACGAGAGCCCCAGAAGTCCGGGGTATTTCCCGAGAAGGCTGAGGAGCTGGTGAGAGAGGTGTCAAAACTCCAGCATCTCCGGATAATGGGGCTGATGACCATGGGCCCTCGCTTTGGGAACCCGGAGGATTCTAGGCCCTACTTCGTGGAGACGAGGAAGCTCTTTGAACAAATAGGGGAACTTGGCCTGCCGAATGTGGAGATGCGGTATCTTTCCATGGGCATGTCGAACTCCTATAGAGTGGCCATTGAGGAAGGAGCCAACCTGGTAAGGATTGGGAGCAAGATCTTCGGTGAACGAGGCCAATAGCCGTTCAAAAGGAGGCAGATATGAAACTCAGCTTCATTGGCGGTGGGGTGATGGGAGAAGCCATGATCAGGGCGATCACCAAGCATAACGTAGGCCCAGAGGCGATCCAGGTGGGCGAGATCAACCCCGAAAGGGCCAGGTTTCTCAGCGAGAGGTACGGGGTGCGTTGCTTCAGTGATAACCGCGAGGCCATAAAGGGGAGCGATGTAGTGGTGCTCTCCATCAAGCCCTCAGCACTGCCCCAGGTAGCACAGCAAATTCGGGGAGGACTCGAGCCGGGGCAACTGCTGCTCTCCATCATTACCGGGACTAGCTTGCAGAGGCTAAGGCAGGGCACCCAGCACTCCGCCATCGTGCGAGCCATGCCCAATACCCCAGCCCAGATAGGTGAGGGCATGATTCTCTGGACCGCCACGACCTCGGTGGCTAAACAACAAAAGGCTATAGCCCGAGCTATCCTGGCCACTCTGGGGAAGGAGATCTACGTCGAGGATGAGAAATACCTCGATATGGCTACCGCCCTGAGCGGAAGCGGCCCAGCCTACGTCTTCCTGTTCATCGAGGCCCTGATTGATGCCGGGGTTTGCCTGGGACTCCCCCGGGAGATGGCCCAGGAGCTGGTTCTCCAGACCATCTATGGAGCCGTCTGCCTCTGTCGAGACTCGCAGAAGCATCCGGCTGAGTTACGAAACATGGTTACCTCCCCTGGAGGTACTACCGCGGCTGCTCTTCTCCGCCTGGAAGAAGGAGGGCTGAGAGGCATCTTAGCTCAGGCCGTTATTGCAGCTTATCAGAGGGCCAAGACCCTGGGTCGGGAGGAGATATGATCTTCATAGAATACCTACGACTGTGCATTCGGCTACTATGCTGGGTGCTCACCATCCTCATCTTTCTCCGGGCGCTTCTCTCCTGGTTTCCAGTCGACCCTAGAAGTCGGCTTGTACTTCTCCTGTATCAGCTCACCGAGCCCATTTTGGCACCGCTGCGAAGGGTTATTCCTCGGGCAGGCATGATCGACCTCAGCCCGATGATAGCCATCATCATCCTTCAGATAATCGCCAACTTGGTTTAGTTCTCTCGCTCCCAGACTACCTTCCCCGCCAGAATGGTCTTCTCCACTTGAATCTTCTCCAATTCCTCGGCTGAAACCTCCAGGGGATTAGCGCTAAGGATCACCAGATCAGCCAGCTTGCCGACGACTATGCTCCCCTGCCTCTCCTCCTCAAAGGCAGCATAGGCTCCGCCTAGGGTATGCATCCACAGGGCCCGCCGGACAGAGATGGTCTGCTCAGGTGAGAGGAGCTGGCCCGAACGGGTTCTTCGGGTGACAGCAGAATAAATGCTGCTGAAGGGATTAGGTGGTACCGCTGGACTATCCGAGCCCGCCGCCAGCTTCAAGCCGTTTTCCCAGAGCAGCCTGAAGGGGTAGAGCCAGGGAAGTTTCGGCCTCGGTACCTCTGCCAGATATTTATCGCCATTATAATATACAAATGCAGGATGACTCACCACCACCGCCCCAACCTGCTTCAATCGCCTGGCCAGACCCGGCGGGCACTCTGAGCAGTGCTCCAACCGATGTCGGGCCTCCGAGCGGGGGAATAGCTCCTGGGCCCGTTCCAGGGCCTTCACCACAGCTTCAATCTCTTTCTCCTCGATCGCATGAATGGCTGCCTGGAAACCAGACCGGTGGAGAAACAAAATCCGGCGGTTCAGTTCCTCTGGCGGCGGTTCCAGCACACCTCTTGGCTGACCCAGCACAAGCTTAACCGGTCCCAGATGTAGCTCCTCATCCCCAGACCCTGGGTGGAGTCCCTCACCCATGAACTCGGGCAGCGATTCCCAGCCTGGCAGGAACACGATTCGTGGTTTGAAGCAGCCACTTCTCTTCATTTGCTGGAAGAGCTGCCAGCGGGAGAGGTCGTTATGCACTGTGGCTTCATGAACACTGGTTATTCCCAGGGAGAGGAAAAGTTGCTCGGCCAATTTCAAGCCCCGTCTTAGATCCTCCTGGCTGAATTTAGGAATCCGGCCCTCAAGATAGCGGTCCATCCCGAAGAGAATCCCGGTGGGCTCACCAGTCTCGTCTCGCTCGATAAGTCCACCAGGGGGGTCGGGGGTTTCCCGGGTTATGCCAACGAGACTAAGAGCCAGGCTGTTAAGAACACAGGCCAGGCCAGTACGATGAACGAGTTTCACCGGATGGTGGGGACTGGCCTTGTCCAGATCCCAGCGGTTGGGATGACGCCTCTCCCTCAGGTAGAACTCATTGTAGCCCGAGCCCCTTATCCAGGTCCCTTCCGGATACTGGAGAGTTCTCTCCTGCAATTTCTTCTGGATATCGGAAATTGAGGAGACCGACGAGGGACTCAGGTCCAGGCTGATCAGGCTTGAGGCAAGCGAGAGGAGATGCATATGGGCATCCTGTAAGCCGGGAGCCAGAGTTTGACCTTGGCAGTCGAGCAGCCTCGTCCCCCTTCCCCTGAGGTTTTCGACCTCCCAGCGCTGCCCCACCCCAATTATCCTCCCCCCAGCCAGGGCTACGGAATCAGCCGGGGGAATTCCCACCTCGGGGGTCAAGACCCGGGCATTGAAAAGGATGAGATCAGCCTTCCTTCGCAGGCCCAAATCCAATAACTTCCCTCTCTATGTTCTCAATCTTGCTCAGGCGCCGGGCATGCCTTCCCCCCTCGAATTCCGCCTGGAGATAGGCGATGAGGATCTCCCGGGCCAGAACTTTTCCCGTCATCCACCCGGAGAGGCAAAGGATGTTGGCATCGTTGTGCTCCCGGGCCTTTCGGGCGATGAGGGGATCGCAGCAGAGGGCCGCCCTTATACCAGGTATCTTGTTGGCCACTATGCTCATCCCAATTCCGCTGCCGCAGATGAGCACCCCTCGATCGAACTCTCCCCGGGCTACCCCCTCCGCCACCTGCCGCCCCACATCCGGATAATCTACTGAGCGAGGTTCATAGCAACCAAAGTCATGGTAGCTATGGCCCAGCTCACCGAGAAACCCCTTGATTGCCTCCTTCAGCTCAAAGCCAGCGTGGTCGCTACCAACAGCTAGGTGCATTTTTCAACCCTCCAAATCTTGACTTGACTCTATTATAGTGATAACCTATTACCAATATAAACCATGGCGAAAGAGGAGATAAAGTCTGGACAGGAAACGGCGGTAGTTCTGGACTTTGGGTCCCAGTACAGCTGGCTCATTGCCCGCCGGGTCAGGGAGTGCGGGGTCTATTCCGAGGTTCTGCCTCCAGATATCCCCTGGGAGAAGGTAAAGGACCTGAATCCCAAGTGCTTCATTCTCTCCGGCGGCCCAGCCAGTGTCTATGCTCCTGACGCACCTCGGGCACCCCACTACATTTACGAGAGTGGCCTTCCCATCATGGGAATCTGCTACGGAATGCAACTCCTGGCCCACCAGCTTGGTGGGAAGGTAGCGCCGGCGGAGAAGCATGAGTATGGCCTGGCCATGCTCTACACTACTGAGAACGAAAGCCCCCTGTTTGAAGGCCTTCCCAGCCCCATGCCAGTCTGGATGAGCCATGGAGATAGGATCGTCGAGCTCCCTCCTGGGTTCTCCGCCCTGGCTTATACGGATAATTCGCCCATCGCCGCCATGGGAAATGCGGAAAACATCATTGGCATTCAGTTTCACCCCGAAGTTACTCATACTCCTCAAGGCAAGGATATCCTGCGAAATTTCCTCTACAAGATTTGTGGTTGCCGAGGCACCTGGACTCCTTATGACTTCATTCAGGAAACGATAAGCTTGATCCAGGAGAAGGTGGGAGATGGCAAGGTCCTCTGTGCCCTGTCCGGAGGCGTCGACTCCACCGTTACCGCCACGTTGGTCCACCGGGCAGTCGGTGATCAGCTCACCTGCATCTTCGTGAACACCGGCCTCCTCCGCCGGGAGGAGATGGAGCGCACCCTGAGAACCTTCCAGAAGAACTTGAAGATGAGGGTGAACTATGTGGATGCCACCGAGAGGTTTCTGAGTCGCCTTAAGGGTGTGGTTGATCCGGAGGAGAAGCGCCGGGTAATTGGGGAGGAATTCATCTGCGTCTTTGAGGAGGAAGCTAGAAAGATTGGGAAGGTTGATTTCCTGGCCCAGGGGACGCTCTACCCGGACGTCATCGAGAGCACAGCTACAGTCAGCCGGGCCTCAGCTCGCATAAAGACTCACCACAATGTAGGGGCACTACCTCAGTTCATGCACCTTAAGCTCCTTGAGCCGCTGAGGTATCTCTTCAAGGACGAGGTCCGGGAAGTTGGCCTGGCTCTGGGTCTCCCCGAGGAGATGGTTTGGCGTCACCCCTTCCCCGGGCCAGGATTGGCCATACGCATCATTGGCGAGGTTACCCCAGAACGCCTGGAGATCCTCCGCGCTGCGGACTGGATCGTGATGAACGAAATAAAGCGAGCTAAGCTCTACCGGCAGCTCTGGCAAAGCTTTGCCATCCTCACTCCAGTGAGAAGCGTGGGAATCACTGGGGACTACCGCACCTATAAATACACCGTGGCGATTAGGGCGGTGGTCTCGGAAGATGCCATGACCGCCGACTGGGCTCGCCTCCCCTATGATCTGTTGGCCCGTATCTCCAACCGGATCGTTAACGAGGTTGAGGGAGTAAATCGGGTAGTTTACGACATCACCTCCAAGCCACCAGCCACGATCGAGTGGGAATAATCCCCAG
This sequence comes from uncultured Dehalococcoidia bacterium, assembly GCA_964645275.1. GTDB lineage: Bacteria > Chloroflexota > Dehalococcoidia > SZUA-161 > SpSt-899 > CAZYDA01. Next base: position 6,020 of record CAZYDA010000032.1, read on the forward strand.
GGTGGAACAACTGAGACCCAAAGATTGCCTGCTAGCAGTTGGTATGATATAATCCTGGCGGAGAAATGGAGGTAACCCTCCTCAGCTTCACCCCCGAGCCTGAGTTCGTCATTGCCTCGGCAGCAAGGGTTTCTACCTCCAAACTCAAAGCTGCAGAATTACGAAACAAGCTTAGCTACGAAAAGGTTTCCCAACTCCTAGAACAACTCCTCCGCTCCAGCCACCTCTCCCCCTTCGAGCATGCCAGCTTTACTTTTGAGATCTCCGGAATCTCCCGCGCCTGTTCTCATCAATTAGTTCGCCACCGCTTAGCCAGCTACACTCAGCAAAGCCAAAGGTTCGTCAAGCTCGAGGAGTCAGGTTGGCTTACCCCCGCAACCATTCGGGCCCAGCCAGAGCTCGAAAAAAAGTATCAGGAGCTCGTTCATCAGACGCATCAGCTTTATCAGGAATTGCTCAAGGCCGGCATCCCGGCTGAGGATGCCCGCTATGTGCTCCCTCAAGCCATTGAGACCCGAATCATCATGACCATGAACGCCCGGGAGCTGCTTCATGCCGCTGGCCTGCGACTTTGCCAGAGGTCTCAGTGGGAGATTCGAGAGCTTTTTCAACAGATTAAAGCTGAGGTGAAGAAAGTAGCCCCATTCATTGGAGAGAGTCTGCAGCCAAAATGCTACCGCTTAGGCTACTGCGACGAGCGGGAGAGCTGTGGGCTCTTCCCCACCAGAGCAGAACTGGAAGTGGAAGTCAAATAAGGAGGAGGTAAAAAAATGGCAGCAAAGATTCTTTCCGGAACGGAGATCTCAGCCGAGGTGAGACGGGAGCTAAAGGAGAAGGTGGAGAGGCTCAAGGCCAATGGTGTCGTCCCTGGCCTGGCCATGGTAAGGGTGGGCGAGGATCCTGCCTCGGTCTCCTATGTCAAGCAGAAGGGTAAGACCAGCGAGGAATTAGGCATTTACTCGGAGACCATCGTTTTCCCGGAGGAGACCTCTGAGGAGGTGCTGCTAGCCAAGATCGCCGAACTCAACAAAGACCCCAAGTTCCACGGAATACTGGTTCAGCTTCCCCTTCCCCGACATATCAATCCGGACAGGGTCATCAATGCCATTGATCCGCTGAAGGATGCCGACTGTTTCCATCCGGTTAACGTAGGTAAGCTGCTCATTGGTGACCCTTACCTACTGCCCTGCACCCCCCATGGGGTGCAACAGATCCTCATCCGCGGCGGCTACTCTCCGGAGGGCAAGCATGTGGTCATCTGCGGGCGCAGTAACCTCAACGGCAAGCCACTCTTCGCCATCTTGATCCAGAAAAGGGCTGGAGCCAATGCTACCGTCACCATCTGTCACACCGGCACGAAAAACCTGCCTGAGATCACTCGCAGCGCCGACATACTGGTGGCTGCCATGGGTTCTCCCCGGTTCATCAAGGCCGATATGGTGCGGGAGGGCGCCGTGGTGATAGACGTAGGAGTAAACCGCATTGCAGACCCCACCAAGAAGTCCGGCTTCAGGCTGGTTGGCGACTGCGACTTCGAGGCGCTTCAGGAGAAGGTTGAGGCCATCACCCCGGTTCCCGGAGGAGTTGGCCCAATGACAGTCACCATGCTGATGTGGAACACCATAAGGGCTGCTGAAACCCAGACTGGGGTAAAGGCAGAATGAACGATTTAAAAACTCTAAGAAGGAGGTGAAATGCCTTACGACCCAACCAAACTGAAGGACTACGAAATCGGGGATCTGGCAGAGGAACACATGCCAACCCCCGAGGAGTGGCGGCAGAGGTTGGGATTGGAGAAGGATGAGCTCATTCCTTACGGGCGAATTTGCAAGCTGGACTTTCGCCGGATTACGGAGAGGCTTAGAGACAGGCCAGACGGCAAATATATTGAGGTCACTGCCATAACACCTACGCCACTTGGAGAGGGAAAGACCACCGTCACCATGGGGCTGATCGAGGGGCTGGGCAAGCGGGGCGAGAACGTGGGCGGAGCAATTCGCCAGCCTTCCTCTGGGCCCACCTTTAACATCAAGGGGACGGCTGCCGGCGGTGGCAATGCCTTGCTTATACCTATGACGGAGTTTTCCCTGGGTCTCACTGGTGATATAGACGCCATCACGAACGCTCACAACCTGGCCATGGTGGCTCTGACAGCTCGGTTGCAGCACGAGTTCAATTATAGTGACGAGCAACTGGCCAAGAGGAACCTGCGACGCCTTAATATAGATCCGCGGCGCCCAGAGATGAGATGGGCCATGGACTTCTGCGCTCAAGCCCTGCGGCACATTGTAATTGGACTGGGGGGGCGGATGGATGGCTTCGCGATGGAGTCAGGTTTCCAGATTTCGGTCTCCTCAGAGCTGATGGCCATTCTGGCTGTAGCGAGCGACCTCAAGGACTTGAGGGAGAGGATTGGACAGATCACGGTGGCCTATGACAAGAAGGGCAACCCGGTAACTACCGGGGACCTTGAGGTAGCCGGGGCCATGACCGCCTGGATGCGAAACGCTGTAAACCCGACTCTGTGCTGCACCGTTGAATATCAGCCGGTTCTGGTGCATGCCGGGCCCTTTGCCAACATAGCTGTAGGGCAGTCTTCTATCATAGCGGACAAGGTTGGGTTGAAGCTGTTCGACTACCATGTTACCGAAAGCGGCTTTGGTGCCGATATTGGCTTTGAGAAATTCTGGAACGTAAAGTGCCGTCTCAGCGGGCTCAAGCCGAACGTCTCCGTTATAGTAGCCACCATTCGAGCTTTGAAAATGCATGGGGGAGGTCCACGGGTCGTCCCCGGCCGACCATTGCCCGATGAGTATACTCGGGAGAACTTAGGGCTGGTGGAGAAGGGCGTGGAGAATCTGCTCCATCATATAAACATCGTGAAGAAATCGGGCATTAAGCCGGTGGTGTGCATCAATGCCTTTCATACCGATACCAAGGATGAGATCGCTCTGGTGAGGCGTTACGTTGAGCAGGCCGGGGTGCGCTGCGCTGTAGGTGAGCACTGGCTGAAAGGAGGGGAGGGAGCCCTGGAGTTAGCTGACGCAGTGGTGGATGCCTGTAAGGAAGAAGTTGAGTTTAAGTTCCTTTACCCCATGGATATGCCACTCAGGCAGCGCGTCGAAACCATTGCCCGAGAGGTCTACGGGGCAGGCGGTGTTAACTGGAGTCCTGACGCAGAGGCCAAGGCCAAGCAGTTTGAGGCAGACCCCAAGTACAATGAATACTTTACCATGATGGTCAAGACTCACCTAAGTCTTACACATGATCCCAACATTAAAGGCGTTCCTAAGGGATGGCTGCTCCCGATAAGGGATATCCTGCTCTTCTCCGGGGCGAAATTTCTTTGCCCGATGGCTGGGGATATCAGCCTCATGCCAGGGACTTCCTCAGACCCAGCCTTCAGACGTGTAGATGTGGATGTGAACACTGGAAAGGTCAAGGGACTTTTCTAAATCAGCTAAAACTGCTAAAATTGAATGGCTTCCCGGTGACTTGAGCGGGGTGGACCCACCCGTTCCCATCCCGAACACGGAAGTGAAACGCCCCAGCGCCGAAGATACTGCCCTCGCAAGGGGGTGGGAAAATAGGCCGTTGCCGGGAAGCCTCTTGTTAATTCTGGGTGCAAGAGTTCCCGGCGCAGATTCGGGTTGATCTTCAATGGTGTATCTGAGCACAAGGGTTTTGCACCAGAACTTGGAGAAAAAGGGGGCAACTGTTGGCTCGGAAGCAAAGAAAGCTCAAGGTTTCCAGAGATGAAATTAGAGAAGC
>CAZYDA010000033.1:0-9615 GCA_964645275.1 uncultured Dehalococcoidia bacterium
GCTTTAGCGGATTTCGGGTACAGGGCACCGCTAGCTCCCCGCCTAGCACGACCCCCTACCTTCGGAACAGCCGCAGGAAGCGATCCTCATACTCAGGAAACAATCCCCAGCGATCCAGTTCCCGTTTAAGTTCGTAGGGTTCAATCTCGCCCCTCTTTACCAGCTCAAAAAGGCTCTCAATTCGCTGCCGGGCCTCTCGAGGGACCCCGGAGCGGTCTACCTCCAGCAGTCCCTCTAACTTGAGCTCCAAGATGTTGCTTTCCAAGGATCTCTCGGTGAGCTCGTGAATGAACTTGATGAGGGAGACGTCCCAGAGCTCATCCACCCCCTTGATGATGGTGCTCAAGGGGTTCTTCTCCTCGTCTAGCTTCTCATTGAGTTTGGATACCACCGTGTTCAGATCCTCGGAAACGATGGTCAGCCCTTTGGGCTCGTTTCGGTAGCGGTAAAGCAAACCCGGCGTATGCGGTCCATGCTCCTGCATAAGTAGCCGAAAATATCTCTTGGCTTCCTCGCTGAAGCCCTCCAGGTTTATGAGGTAGGAGGGCGTGACCACCATGGGCCTTTCGGCGCTCACCCGGCCCTCTCTAATGACCACCTCGGTCGGCTTCTCCTCCAGCAGGTCGGCATAAGCTGGCTCGGTGATGAGATAATAGTAGATGTTGGTCACCCCGAAGGTGGCCAGGATCTGCTGGGGAGATCGCAGCACCTCGGTGTGCTCGATTGCGTATCGGATTCGTTCGTCTTCAGCGCTCATCTTTCCTCGACCCCGAGGGCAGTTCAGACGAAGCCTTCCTTCAGCGCCAGCAGGGCCTTCTCCACCCCTCCTTCATACTCCCTTTCGATCCTCCTGCGAAGCTGCTCTACCCTTTCATAGGTGTGGAGATTCTCCAGGTCGGCCAGACGTTCGTAATATCCCAGTCTTCGACCCAGCACGAAGTTAAGGCGCGTATCCGGCGGCAGGCTGAGGTAGCGGGCGATGATGCCGAGCATCCTCTCCTTGTCCTCGGGTAGCCTTCCCTCCACCTCCGGCAGAAGGTTCAGTATGTGGTCGCTCATGAGCTGGCTGTGGCAGTTGAGCCTTACGATAAGCTGACCTATTTCCTCGACCACCTCATCCTCGCTGCGGGGCTCGAAATCACCGCTCAGGAGCTTTTGGTGGAGAGGGGAGTCGCTCACCACGTGGAGGCTCCTCAGCCGAATGTAATCCGGGTCTATTTCGTTCAGTACCCGAGCGGTCTCGACTACATGTTCCTGCCAGAGCAACTTTCCACCCAGTCCCGGCATGATGTACTCGCAGAGGGAAATGCCGGCCTCCTTCACCTTTCGACCACCCAGGACGTGCTCCTCCGGCATTACCCCCTTCTGCATGTATTCCAGGACTCGTCTTGCCCCCGACTCCAGCCCGATGTGAAGTCGAGATAGCCCGGCCTCCTGCAATTCTCGAAGTTCCTCAACCCGCTTCTTGGCGGCGGTCTTCGATCGAGCATAGGAGGTAATCCTTTTCACTTCGGGGAAGGTTTCCCTGAGAAACCTTATCACCTCAGCGAGCTCCGGGGTGCGCATGATGAGGGTATTAGCATCCTGTAGGAAAACCGTTCGGCTCCCGTGGTAAAGCCAGAGAGCCATGTTCCGCACCCCATCAGCGACCTCCGGACTTTGCAGGAGCATTCCGGCCACCTCTCTTGTTCTTCCTCCGTAGCCCAACCTCCAGGCCAGCTCCTTTATCTCCTCCTGAACGGCTTTGGCTTTGCTGATGTCCCCCTTCACCTCCTCCACCCCCCGATACTCAAACCTCTTCCCCTTGTAGGTATGACAGAACTCACAGCGGTTCCAGGGGCAGTTTCGGGTCGCTCTTATGAGCAGGGAAAAGGCCTCGCTGGGAGGCCTTATCGGTCCCACTTCAAAGGAAAGCCGATTTAAACGCGCCAGATCTGTCCCTCGAATAACGGAACTAAAGATCGCCATTTCCCTCCGCGGAGGCTAGGCTCCCTATCTCTTACCCCTGAAGAACCTCATTGTTCAGGTAACCCGGTAAAATTGGGGCCCCCACAAAATCTTTCGGATTTTGCGGGGCACTTATAGTATGCATTACACCGGCGAATTGTTCAACTTAACCCCTTTTTAAACCTGCATTACCCGGGGTCTCCACGAAAATCTAAGATCTTCAGGAGGTGGATTTGGTGAGGGTCTTCGACGGGCCAGGCTCTCTACTGCCGTCAGTATCTGGGTCTGAAACCTTTCCTCCGAGAAGCAGCTCACGCTCAGGCGGAGCTCCCGGGCCATCTCAGGGCTCCAGGTTTCTAAGGCTAACCTTATCTTGGAGGCTGCCTCAGCCGCATCGTGGTACCTCCAGGCCTTTGGGACGAACTCCCGGGGTCCACCGGAGTCATGGGTCACCGGAATGCAGCCAGCCGCCATCCCCTCGGCAATGCCTATCCCGAAGGGTTCACAGATGGTCGGGTGAAAGTAAACCTTGGCCCTCTCAAGAAGCTTCACCTTCTCGGCTTCGGAGGTGGAGGGGAGATAGATGAAGTTCCCTGAAAGCCCCTCCCTTTCCAGCTCGGCCCTGATCTCCTCCAGGAGATAACCAAATTGCGGATAGAAGTAGCCGGCGAGGACAAACCTGGCCTCAGGCACCAGCTTGGCCACCTCGGCGATGAGCTTCAGGTTCTTGCGGGGATTGAGCGCTGAGAGGGTAACCACCAGGTTCTCCCTTTCCTCACCGGGCCTTTCGGGGTAGAGATGAAGGGGAACCGGGGGGTAAATGACCTCGGCCTTCCTTCTCAGGAATCTCTTTATCAGCTCTTTGGTATAGAGGGAGTTGGCCAGGAAACGAGTATTCCGGGCCATAAACAGTCCCAGAGGCCTTTGAGCCAGGTCGTAGATTCTATTGAACCTCGGGGAGCAGAACATTCCATCTCGAGCCGGCAGGCGTACATCCTCTCCAGCCGGGGGCTGGACGTAGACCAGGTCAGCGAAGACGAAGCTGTCGGAGGTGAAGATGAGGTCATATTTCTGCCGCAAGAGATAGGGCAGATAGCCGAAGAGGACCGCCCCCGGCTTTCCCAGCCGGGCCAGTCGGCCTTCCTCGAAGCACAGGAGTTTCACCTCGTGTTCCCGCGAAAGTGCCTGATAAGCCAGGCTCTCCGCATATCGAGCACCAGTTCGGAGCCTCGTGGTCAGGGCCGTGAAAAGCACCTTCATCATCCCACCTCCTCAACCGACAACTTCACCCAGGAAGGCTGCAGAAAGACCTTAAAAAGAGATGCTCGGATTTAAGCGGCTGCTAGAGGAAATCAAACAGGCCAGGGGAGGTAAAACTCCCTGCCCACGGAAAACCGGGATTAGCCTCTGACCAAACCCCTTGCCTCTCCACTAATTTAATTATATCAACCCTCTGTCAACCGGATGGCGACTTGACCTGGGACAGGATGACTTCTTCCAGGTTGAAAACCGGCCCCTCTCGACAAACTCGCTTGAGCCCGGCTATGGTCGGCACAGAGCACCCCTGACAGGCACCTATACCGCAGCCGAGAATTTGCTCCAGGAGAATTTGGACGGGCTTTTCGAGATTCATCTCTGCCATGGCCTGGTACATCGGCAGCGGGCCGCAGGCGAAGATCTGATCTGCGGCCGGGGCGAGCTCGGGCAAAAGTTCGGTTACCATTCCTTTCCTCCCTGCCGAACCATCCTCGGTGGTGATGGCAAGGTGAAGGCCCTCTGGCAGAAGGCTTTCGGGATAAAGCTCGGAGGAAGTTTTGGCTCCCAGGAGCAGCGTGACTTTGCGCCCCAAGAGAAGCTCCCTTTGGGCCAAAAAGAGAAGGGGGGCGATTCCCACCCCACCGGCAACCAGCAGGAGGTGCCGGGACTCGGGTGAGACCGAGAAGCCTCTTCCCAGAGGGCCCAGCAGGTCAAGCTCATCCCCTGGCTGTCGTTCGGCCAACCAGCGAGTTCCCCGGCCCACCTTTTTGAAGAATAGCGCCAACCTCTCTTCCGCCACCTGGTGTAAGCTGAAGGGTCGGCGAAGGGTGAAGTCAAACCCCTCCCCGCACCTCACCATCATGAATTGCCCGGGCTGAAAAGCTTGGGCAAGTTTCGGGGCCTGAAGCCAGAGGAGGTGGAACCCTGACAGCAGCTCCTCGTTGGAAACGATCTCGGCTTTAACCCTGCGGGGCCTATTTTCGCTCAAAACCTGCCTCTCTCAGGTACTCACTCAGTGGCTTGATGTTGTAGTTGCCCTGGCCATTGGCCAGGGCCTCGATGGCCACGCGGGCGGTGTCCAGGGAGGTAAAACAAGGGATGCGGCGCTCGGTGGCTGCTCGGCGAACCTGGAAGCCGTCCTTCAGCGGGGTGCGCCCGCTGGTGACGGTATTGATGACCGCGCTGACCTCACCGCTCTGGATGATGTCCACCACGTTGGGATGCCCCTCGTCCAGCTTCTTGATGGGGGTAACTGGCATCCCCAGGTTTTGAATGAGCCGAGAGGTTCCCTCGGTGGCGTAGAGCTTGTATCCCAGTTCAACGAGTCGGCGAATGAGCGGCACTGACTCAGCTTTATCCCGGTCGGCGATGCTGACAAGGACTGCTGATTGACTCGGGAAAGCCAGCCCGCTGGAGAGCAGAGCCTTGGTCAGGGCAGCCTCAAAGGACAGGTCTATCCCCAGCACCTCGCCAGTGGACTTCATCTCCGGACTGAGGTAGGTGTCCACTCGGGGTAGCTTGGACATGGAGAAGACCGGCGCTTTGACGCCGAAAAGCCGCTGCTTTTTCCAGAGGCCTCCCCGGTATCCCTGCTCCTTCAGGCTTTGCCCCAGCATGACCTTGATGGCCAGCTTAATCAGCGGGACTCCAGTGACCTTGGAGATGAAGGGCACGGTTCGGCTGGCCCGAGGGTTGACCTCCAGCACGTACATGGTGAAATCCGAGCCCTCCTTTTGGCGCCTGATGACGTACTGCACATTCATCAATCCCTTCACCCCAAGGGCGAGTCCAATTTGGGTGGTGTATTCCACGATGGTCTCCACCTCCTCGGGCCTCAGGTTTATCCCCGGGTAGACAGCTATGGAGTCCCCACTGTGCACCCCTGCCCGTTCGATGTGCTCCATGATGCCCGGGATGAGCACCTCCTCGCCGTCGGCCACAGCATCCACCTCGACCTCCTTCCCCTCGAGGTATTTGTCAACCAGGATGACCCTTTCGCTTTCAAGACTTAAGGCCTGCTCAACGAAACGGGAAAGTTCTTCCTCATTATGCACGATCTCCATGGCCATGCCACCCAGCACATAGCTGGGACGCACCAACACCGGGTAGCCGAGGAACTGAGCTACGGAAAGGGCTTCCTCCACGGTTCTGACGGCTGCTCCCGGTGGCCGGGGGATGTCCAGCCGAGCCAGGAAGTCGTCAAAGCGTCCTCGATCTTCAGCCAGGTCGATGGTTTCCGAGCCTGAGCCAAGGAGCACCTTGCCACTTCGCTCAAGAGGCCCGGCCAGGTTGACGGCTGTTTGGCCTCCAAACTGAACTATTGAGGGGGGATTCCCCTCATTCTCCAGGATGTCGCGCAGGCTTTCTTCATCCAGGGGTTCGAAATAAAGGCGGGAGCTTATGTCGAAATCGGTGGAGACCGTCTCGGGATTGGAGTTGACCATGATGCTCTTTACCCCGGCCTCCTGGAGGGCCCAGGAGGAGTGAACACAGCAGTAATCGAACTCGATCCCCTGCCCAATGCGGATGGGGCCCGAGCCGATGACCACGGCCTTCAGCCCGGGGAGTGGCTGAGCCTCGTTTTCCCTCTCGTAGGTGCTGTAGAAATAGGGGGTCTGGGCCTCAAACTCGGCGGCACAGGTGTCCACCATCTTGTAGGTTGGCTTAATTCCCCAGCTTTGCCGCAGCTCCCTTACCTGCTCCGGGAGTCGGTCGGCCAGGGTGGCGATCTGTTTGTCGGAGAAGCCCAGCCGCTTGGCCTCCAGAAGAAGCTCGGGCATAAGGCTCTCCGAAAGGAGTCGTCTTTCCATCCGAACTATGTTCTGCAGCTTGGTGATGAACCAGGGATCGATGCCAGTTCGTCGGGAGGCCTCCTCTACCTCCATCCCCCGCCTCAGGGCGGCCATGAGGGCCCAGAGCCGCAGATCATTGGGCCAGAGGGGGAGTTCCTCCTCCCCCTTCCAAGCCGAGTCCTCCCAGAGGAGAGTTCGGCCACCCATCTCGAGGGAGCGGACAGCCTTCTGAAGTGCTGCCTCGAAGGAGCGGTCAATGGCCATGGCCTCGCCGGTGGACTTCATCTGAGTGCCAATTTCTCGGTCGCCCAGGGCGAACTTGTCGAACGGCCAGCGGGGGATCTTGACCACCACGTAGTCCAGGGCTGGCTCGAAGGCCACCAGGGTCTTGCCGGTAACCTGGTTGGGGATCTCATCGAGCCGCTTGCCGATGGCGATCTTGGCTGCCACTCGGGCGATGGGATAGCCGGTGGCCTTGCTGGCTAGGGCAGAGCTTCGACTTACCCGGGGGTTGACCTCGATGACGTAATAGGGGGCGTCCGACTTCCTCCGCTCGCCGATGGCCGGGTGGGGGGGTAGGGCGAACTGAATGTTGCAGCCCCCCTCCACTCCCAATGCCCGAATGATTCGGAGGCTCGCCAAGCGGAGCATCTGGTACTCCTTGTCGGTCAGGGTCTGTGAGGGGGCCACCACGATGCTCTCACCCGTGTGAACTCCCATTGGATCCAGGTTCTCCATGTTGCAGATGGTGATGCAGTTGTCCGCCCCATCGCGCATGACCTCGTATTCGATCTCCTTCCACCCCAGGAGGCTCTTCTCCAGAAGAACCTGATGGATGGGACTAACCTGTAGGCCGAGGGAAACGATTTGCTCCAGTTCCTCCATCGTCCTGGCCACCCCACCCCCGGTTCCCCCCAGGGTATAGGCCGGACGGATGACCAGCGGCAGGCCCAGCCACCCAGCCACTTCCCGGGCCTCCTCCAGGCTGGTCACGGTCTGGCTCTCCGGCACTGGCTCACCGATCTCCAGAAGCATTTGCTTGAAGAGCTCCCGGTCCTCTGCCTTGCGAATGGTCTCGATGGGGGTGCCCAAAGACCTCACTCCATATTTGTCCAGCACCCTGGCGTCGGCCAGCTCCACCGCCAGGTTTAACGCTGTCTGCCCGCCCAGGGTGGGCAGCAGGCCATCAGGACGCTCGCGCTCGATGACGCGTGAAATTGCCTCGCAGGTGAGTGGCTCGAGGTAAACCCGGTCGGCAATCCCCTCATCGGTCATGATGGTGGCCGGATTGGAGTTCACCAGCACCACCTCCACCCCCTCCTCCCTCAAGGCGCGGCAGGCCTGGGTGCCCGAGTAGTCGAACTCCGCCGCCTGACCGATGATGATCGGCCCTGAGCCGATGACCAAGACCTTCCTCATCTTATCCATGATCAGGGAAAAGGGCCTGCCTCACCTCCTCGAGCCGCCCCATCCCTTTTATCTCGTGGGGGAAGAGGGGCACCTCAATGGGCCTGAGCTCTTCGTGGTTTTGGCGCAAAGTCACAAGATATTTGTTCTGCTCGGCTGCTTTCTGGAGCAGGAACTCCGAGTCAGGTTTTTGGACGACGTTGTTGATGATGAGCCGGGTGAATTTGAAGCCAAACTTTTCGAACTCGGAGAGGATCTCCTGAAGCTGCTGGACGGCGAGGCCCTCGGGGATGGTGACCAGCCAGAAAGACACCTCATGGCGAAGGAATTCGATATCTAGGGCGGAGAGCTCTTCCCAGCTTTTCAGTATCTCCAGCAACGGACGCCGGCTCCTTTCGCCGAACTTGAGCCGGGAGTAAATCCGGGGAGCGGCCCGCAGGTGCTGGCGCAGAAGGGCTGGCATCCGGAGCAGGCCCAGGGTCTGTCCCAGGGGAGCGGTGTCCCAGATGAGACGCTCATAATCGGCCGAGTGGCTCAGTTCCCGGATATAATCCACCATGAACTCCTCCCCCAGTCCGGGCAGGATGGAGGTAACGAAGTCGGTGAACTCCTCGTAGCCGATGTCCACGAAGCTGGAGAAGACCTCATAAACCTCGGGTCCGAATTTGCGTTCCCACATCTGCCGGATTTCGGTTGGGCCCAGCTCGGCAAGGTAGAGGTTCTCGGCGACCTTCGTCGGCCCCCTGGCTCGCTCAACCTCGAAAAGATGGGAGAGCGAGGGGGTGGGGTCGGTGGAGATGAGGAGTGTCTTCTCTCCCCGCCGGGCATAGTGCAGGGCAGTGGCCCCGGCACAGGTGGTCTTTCCCACCCCTCCCTTCCCGGCAAACATCAGCACCTTCTTCTCGTTCATGCCCTCACCAGCTCCAAAAATTCCTCGAAGATGTACATATTATCTAGCGGGCCAGGGGAGGCCTCGGAGTGGTACTGAATGGAGAAGGTCGGGAGTTCCTTATGGCGCAGGCCCTCGACCGTGCCGTCGTTGAGGTTGATATGACTCACCTCGAGCTCCGACGGCAGGGTCTCCAGGTCGACGGCGTAGCCGTGGTTCTGGGCGGTTATATATACCCGACCGGTCCGGAGGTCCCGCACTGGATGGTTGGCACCGCGGTGCCCAAACTTTAGTTTAAAGGTCCGGGCTCCGAAGGCTCGGGCGATGAGCTGGTGCCCCAGGCAGATGCCCAGGGTGGGCTTACTCTCCACAAGCTGGCGTACGGTCGGCAGGAGGTAGTGTAAGAGCGCTGGGTCGCCGGGCCCGGGGGAGAGCACCACCCCATCCGGCTGAAGCTCTCTCAAGATAAAATCAGCCGGGGTGGCGCAGGGGACGGCCAGCACCCGACAGCCCAGCCTTTTTAAGCTGCGCAGGATGTTATACTTCAATCCGCAGTCTAGCACCACGACCCTGGGCTTCTCACCTGCCACCTGCCAACTGCCACCTGCCTCTGGTTCCCATTCATAGGCCTCTGGGGTGGTAACCTGCTTTACGAAATCGGTGAAGTCATACCGGGGGGTGGTTTCCAGCCTTTCCAAAGCCGCTTCGGGCTGGGAGGTTATCATTCCCATCATCACGCCGAAGTTGCGCAGCCGGCGCACCACCGCCCGGGTGTCCACCTGAGCCAGTCCGGTCACCCCCTGGGAGCGGAGGAAATCGTCCAGGGTTCGGGCAGCAAGATAATGGCTGGGGGAGGAGCACTCCTCCCGCACCACAAACCCCGCCACCTGAATTTTCCGGGACTCAAAATCCTGCTCATTGACCCCGTAGTTGCCGATCAGGGGGTAGGTTAAGATAAGGATCTGGCCAGCGTACGAGGGGTCGGTGAGCATTTCCTGGTAGCCAGTCATGGCGGTGCTGAACACCACCTCCCCGAAGGTCTCTCCCCTTGCTCCAAAGAGGCGACCCTCGTAGGTCGAGCCATCCTCGAGAATGAGATACCCCTTCTCGCTCATCTTCAGTCATCCAGGGGCAGCCTTAACTGTCTCAGCATCTGCGGGGCCTCTTGCTCAAAGATTTTCCCCTCGGCCATCACCACCCTCCCCCCAACGATGGTCATGACTGCCCGGCCCTTAAGCCTCCAGCCGGCAAAGGGACAGTTGCGCCCCTTGGACTCGAACTCCTCCGGGTCAACCACCCACTCCCTTTCCGGGTCAATGATGG
>CAZYDA010000034.1:0-9383 GCA_964645275.1 uncultured Dehalococcoidia bacterium
TTATTCCCTGCCACCGCGTGCTCGGCAGGGACGGCCAGCTTGTGGGCTTTGGAGGCCGGGAAGGCGTGGAGCTCAAGAAGAAGCTACTTCAACTTGAGGGTTGCCGGCTTCCTTCATCACTTTCGGCCCTTTCCTGGAGGAACCGGTGAATTTCGTCCAGCGCGGGCGGATAAATGCTGAATACCTCTACATCGGTGGGGAACTGAAGGCGGTGTCCCTCTCGAATGAAGAGGAGGCCCGCTTCTCTCTCCTTTAAGCCCTCGTCAATCCTTCGGGCCATATGCTCGTATCTCCTGCGCTCCGCTTCCAGGTAGAAATCGAGGACCTTCTGCCTGGCCTTCTCGCTGATGAGTCCAGCCAGCAAGCACCTCTGCCAGTCGAGCCATTCCTCAGTGAGCTCCCTTTCCTCTATGGGCCAGAGTTCGGCGCCGTTCTCGCATTCAGCCCGGGCGAGTTTGTAGCTCCTGGCGTTGAGCTTCTCCAGGGCCTTTAACCCCTCCTCACCCGGGGAGTAGATCAGTTCGTGAAAGACCCTCTTAGCCCTTCCCAGCTTCTCCTCCAGCTTCCTGAGCTGCTCCTCAACCTCAGACCAGTAGCGGTCCAACTTTTCTGCGAGCTCCTGAGGAGTGCCTTCCCCGGAGTAGACCAGAGGTATGAAAAACAGCTTGCGTTTCTCTCGAAACCTCTCAACCTCAGGCTTCTCCAGTTTGCCGAGTTGCTCCGCCATCTTCCTCCTCCTTAGCTGGTGGTAAGGCCAAGAGCCCGAAGCGTCTCTGCGAGATGAAGAGAGGATCCAAGGCAGAGGCCCTGAGCCCTTCAAACTGCTGCAGCAAGCTTATCTCCTCCGGGCTCAGGTTATCAGGAATAATCACCTCGATCTTGACGAACTCGCTCCCCCTCCCTTCCCCACTGGGATAGGGGATCCCCTTGCCCTCTATTTGAAGAACTGTCCCCGAGCGAGCACCAGGAGGTATCTCCACCTGCAGCTCCCCCTCCAGGGAGGGGATGCCATAGACCCTTCCGCCCAGGGCAGCCAAGGTGAAAGGAATCGCCTTTTCCACCCAAATATCATATCCCTTCCTTTTAAAGATCGGATGAGGCTTGAGCTTTAGCACTAGGTAAAGGTCGCCCGGGTATTCCCCCTCCCAGGCCTCCCCCCCGCCCTCCAGCTTTATGACCTGGCCGGAATCTACCCCTGGGGGGATGGTAACCAACACCTCTTTCTCCGCTTCCCTCACCCCACTCCCCTGACAAAGCTGACAGACCTTCCGGACGATCAAACCCGAGCCCTGGCAGCGATGACAGGGCCGAATCTGTCGGAAATAGGCCCAGCCGCTCCTCTGCTCCAGCACAATTTGCCCCGAGCCACCACACTCCGGGCATCTCTCCATTTTCTCCGCCCCGCTTCCCCGACAGCGCGGGCAGGGCTCACTCCGCACCACTGTGACCTTCTTCCTCGCCCCGAAGGCGGCCTCCTCAAGCGTGATCTCTAGCTCCATTCGAATGTCCCGCCCCCTACGGCGGGCATGGATCCGTCGGGATGAGCGCTCCCTCCCCAAACCCCCAAAAAGGCTCTCAAACAGGCTACCCCCAAAGAAGCTGCCAAAGAGTTCTTCAAGAAGGGAACCAAAATCAACCCCAGCCACGAGGTCGTCGTAGGTGTAGCCCTCCAGCCCCCGGTGGCCATAAAGGTCGTAAAGCCGGCGCTTCTCCGGGTCGGAGAGAACAGCATAGGCCTCATTTACTTCCTTCATCTTCTCGGCTGCCTGGGGGTTGCCCGGGTTGCGGTCGGGGTGATACCTCATCGCCAGGCGCTTATAAGCCCTTTTGATCTCCTCCTCATCGGCGTCCCGGCTCACCCCAAGGATCTCGTAGTAGTCGCGCTTCACTCGAAAGCTCCCCTCTCCAGAAGTGAGACCGCCAAGACCCGAGGGCCAACGTGTGCCCCGACCACCGGACTGACCTTGGAGAGGTAAAGCTTCCCCTCGGGGGTCAGCGAGCGGAGCTGAGAAGCCAGCTCTTCCCGCTCCTTCGGGGTGGTGGCGTCCTCAACCACCAGGCCAGCCACCGAGCCGAAACCTCGGACAAACTCCACCAGGTAATTAATGGCCTGAGCCCGACTGCGCGCCCGGGCGAAGGGATAGGCTTCCCCATCCTTGACCCCAAGAATCGGATGCACCTTGAGCAGGCTCCCCAGAAAGGCCTGGGCCTTGCCTATTCGTCCTCCCCTCCGAAGGTATTCCAGAGTGTCAAATGCCATGCGGACATGGACTCGAGGGATAGCTCGGCGAATCCTCTCCGCTATCTCAGCCAAGTTGGCTCCCTCTCGAGCAGCCTCGGCAGCAAAGATGGCCAGCAGCATCTCTCCGCCTATGCCAGTACGGGTGTCCACCACCTCAATGCGGCAGTCCGCCCTGACCTGAGACCTGGCCTGAACAGCAAATTCATAGATGGCGCTGAACCTGCTGGAGGTGAAGAGAGCCAGAATTTCATCCGCCTCCTCAGCTAACTGAGCGAAGACCTCGGCCAGTACAGCAGGCCCAGGGGCCGAAGTAGTGGGAAATATCCGGCTCCTGGCCAACTTGTGATAGAACTCCTCTGTGCTTAGATCGATGTTATCCCGATAGGTTTCGCCGCCAAAATGCAGGTTTAGTGGCACTACCCTGAT
This sequence comes from uncultured Dehalococcoidia bacterium, assembly GCA_964645275.1. Lineage (GTDB taxonomy): Bacteria > Chloroflexota > Dehalococcoidia > SZUA-161 > SpSt-899 > CAZYDA01. The sequence continues at coordinate 2,669 of CAZYDA010000034.1, forward strand.
CTCAAGCCTCTCCGCCAGCGAGCTGGGAAGGTCACTGAGGGAATCAACCACCACTCTGACCATGGGATCGTTCTAGAATCTATTATATTCGAAGAGGAGGGACTCTTCACTCGAGTTGCCTCTCCAAGTAGCTCGAAATGATGGCCCTGGCCTCCTCTGCCAGGTTCTGGGGCACCATGACCCGGCAGGGGAGAGAGGTGACACCGAGGAAGGACACGGCATCTCGGGGAGCAATGATCGCCAGGATTCCCTCCTTGCGGAGGATGTCACCCCACATCTCGGCTTCGAGCTGCCCCTGAGTGGTAAGGACCGACTCCCAACCCTCCATGGTGATTATTTGACCTCCAGGTTGTCGCGACCCACAATCTCTGAGAGCCTTTGCTGGAGCTCGGAACAGAAGCTTACGCTTAGGTTGGGCATCTGAAGTCGGAGCGTTGTCTCGCCGTCAGGAATGCGCAGGATGACCTCATCCTGCCCCGGGAATTGCTGCAGCAGGCTCACCACCTGCTTGAGGCGGGTGATATCGGCCTGGTCATCGCTCGTCCGCTCGAGCCGGATGAGAAGCTGGTGCGGTCGGGGAGCCTCTTCGAGGGCCGGCTGGTACAGGCTGGCTGCTCGACAGGTGAGCTGCGCCTGGCCCCGTCTCAGTTCAACCTTGCCGCTTACCAGGAGGATGTTTCCCTCCTTCCAGAGCTCTGCCGTCTCCTGATAGACCTCTGGCCAGGCAACCACTTCCACGCTTCCTACGAGGTCTTCCAGCAGGGCACTGACGAAGGGACGACCGGCTCTCGTCCTTCCCTGCCGCAGGGAGGTAACCATCCCGGCCAGGGTGACTTCCTGTCCCACCATCTCCTCATTGATTTCCCCACAGAGAGCTGTCACCTCAGTGGAAAGGCGAGAGGCAGCCTGACTCAGCGGATGATTGAAGAGGTAGACTCCCAGCAATTCCTTCTCCCAGGCCTGCATCTCCCGCGGGTTTACCGGGATCTCCTCCAATTCCAGGCTGGGGAGGGGGGAGGCAGTGCTCTCGCCGAAGAGATTGAACATATTCAGCTGACCGCTTTCTCGGAGCTGCTGCTCCTGCTGGGAGAGCTTCAAGATTCGATCCAGGCTTCCTAAAAGCTTGCCCCTGGGTGCAAGCTGGTCAAGGGCCCCAGCCTTGACTAAGCTTTCCAAGGCCTTCTTGCCCATCCCACGGAGGTCAGCGCGGCGGCAAAGATCCTCCACGGACTTGAAAGGCCCTCCCTCATCACGAGCTTTAAGGAGCGGCTTGATCGCCGAGCTGCCCACATTCTTGATGGCTCCTAGGCCGAAGCGGATGCAAAGTTCGCCCTCAGCTCCCTTCTCAACAGTGAAGGTCTCCCGACTGTGATTGACGTCCGGGGGCAGAACCTTGATTCCCAGCCGGCGACACTCTGCCACTGCCGAGGCCACCTTCTCCTGCTTCTCCAGATTGACGGTGAGCAGGGCAGCCATGAACTCCACCGGATAGTTGGCCTTAAGATAGGCCGTGCGGTAGGCCAGCATGGCATAGCTGACGGCATGGGCCTTGTTAAAGGCATAGCCGGCAAAGGGCTCGATGAGCTCGTATACCTGCTGGGCCACGTCCTCGGGATAGCCCTTCTTCTTGGCCCCCTCGATAAATCTACTCCTTTCCCGCTCCATGATCTCTGGGATCTTCTTGCCCATGGCCTTGCGCACCAGATCCGCCTCACCCAGGGTGTAGCCGGCGAATTTCTGAGTGATGAGCAAGACCTGTTCCTGGTAGACGATTACTCCATAGGTCTCCCGAAGAATTTCCTCCAACCCGGGGTGGGGAAATCTTATGGGCATGCGACCCTGTTTGGCAGCAATGAAGGTGGGAAGCTGTTGCTTGGGTCCCGGGCGGTAGAGGGCCACCATCGCCGCCAGGTCGGAAAAGCTCTGAGGCCTAAGCTCCCTGATGTATCGACGCATCCCAGCGCCCTCTAGCTGGAAAACCCCGATGGTCTCCCCAGAGGAGAGAAGTTCAAAGGTGCGCTTATCGTCTAGGGGAAGATGATCCAGGTCTATGTCCACCCCATGAACCTCGGAGATGAGCTCCCGAGCCTTCTTCAGGATGGTGAGGTTGGCCAGTCCTAGGAAGTCCATCTTCAGCATCCCCAGGGCAGCCAGATCGTCCATGGCAAACTGAGTGGTGTTCAGACCTCCTCCGCCACCGGTGGGATTTTGCAGGGGCACCACCTCAACCAGGGGCCGGTCGGAGATGACCACGCCAGCGGCGTGGGTGGAGGCATGACGAGCCACTCCTTCGAGTTGAATGGCGAAATCAAGGAGGCGCTTTATCTCCTCATCCTCCTGGTATAGCTGACGGAGCTGGGGAACTTCCTGCAGGGCTGTACGTAAATCCGTTCCCAGTTGGGGAACCAGTCGAGCTACCTGATCCACCTGACCATAGGGCATTCCCAATGCCCGGCCCACGTCTCGTATGGCAGCCCGGGCGCCCATGGTGCCAAAGGTGATTATTTGAGCCACTCGGTCGGTGCCGTACTTCTGAGCCACATATTGCAGCACCTCATCCCGCCGATCGTCCTCGAAGTCGAGGTCAATGTCGGGCATCTCCCGACGCTCCAGGTTGAGGAAGCGCTCGAAGATGAGCCGGTGAGCCAGCGGGTCGATATCTGTCACTCCCAGGCAGTAAAGCACTACGCTGGCCGCGGCGCTCCCTCGCACCCCAAAGAAGATGCCTTCCCTGCGGGCAAAGGAGATCACATCGTAGACCACCAGGAAATAATTGGCGAAATGCATCTGGTGGATGACATCCAGCTCATATCCCAGGCGCTCCTTAATCTCCGGGGTGACCTCCGGGTAGCGGGAGGGAAGGTTCTCCCAGCAGAGCTCGGCGAGATACTCGTCGGCAGTCAGGTCGGTAGGAACTTCCACCTCAGGGAAATAAAACTGGCCCAGCTCCAGCTCCAGGTCACACATCTCAGCTATGCGCTCGGTGTTAACCAACGCCTCAGGCAAGTCTGAGAAGAGCTCAGCCATCTCCTGGGGAGTTCTGAGATAAAAGGAATCATCCGCCATGCGTGGGCGTTTTTCATCGTAAATGGTGGAATTGGTCTGAATACAGAGTAGAAGGTCGTGAACCTGAGCTTCACTTTGGTTGACATAATGTACATCATTGGTGGCCACGAGCGGTATCCCATATTTGTGGCCGATGCGGATGAGCTCCTGGTTTATTCGCTCAAGCTCGGGTATGTCATGCTGCTGCAGCTCGAGGTAAAAATCGCCGAAGACCTCCTTGTACCAGAGAGCCGCTTTTTCCGCCTCCTTATCCCTCCCCTCCAGAATGAGCCTCCCCACCTCTCCCTGAGGACAGCCGGAGAGGGCAATCAGCCCCTCATGATATTGCTCCAGAAGTTCCTTATCCACCCGTGGCTTGTAGTAAAAGCCCTCCAGAAAGCCCTGGGTGGAAAGCCTCAGCAGGTTGTGATACCCGGTTCGATTCTTGGCGAGAAGAATAAGGTGGTAAGGGTTGCGCTCGGCTCCCTTCTTAGAGTGCCGGTCCCGAAGAGCGAGGTAGATCTCACAGCCGAGGATGGGCTTTATCCCTGCCTCCCTAGCCTGAAGATAGAACTGCAGCCACCCGTAGAGGACGCCGTGGTCGGTGATGGCCAGGGCTTCCATCCCCAGCTCCTTAGCCCGCTGAACTAAGGCGGGAATGCGGCAGAGCCCATCGAGCAAGCTGTATTCGGTGTGGACGTGAAGGTGAACGAACATTAAGAAACCCGGTTAAGAGATAATTGCTTCGACAAACTCAAGTGGCTTAAAATGGGCCAGGTCATCCAACCCCTGCCCAGTGCCCACGAACCAGATGGGTATCCTGAGTTCCGCACAGATGGCCAAGACTATGCCTCCCTTGGCCATGCTATCCAGCTTGGCCAGGAAGATGCCATCCACTCCCACTGCCTCGGTGAAGTATCGGGCCTGAGTCAGCCCATTCTGACCCGTGGTGGCATCCAGCACCAGCCAGACTTCTGGCTCGGCTCCTCCCCGGGTGATCACCCGCTTTATCTTCTTCAGCTCCTCCATAAGGTTGAACTTGGTGTGAAGGCGACCAGCGGTGTCAACGATGAGAAAATCGGCTTTCCTCGCCCTGGCTGCCTCCAGGGCATCAAAGACCACCGCCCCAGGGTCCCCACCCGGCTTGTGGGAGATTACCGGAGCCCCCACCCTCTCTCCCCAGTACTTCAGCTGCTCGGTCGCGGCAGCGCGAAATGTATCCGCCGCAGCCAGGATCACCTCCCTACCTTGAGATTTGAGAAAATTTGCCAGCTTGCCAATGGAAGTGGTTTTGCCCGTCCCATTTACGCCCACGGTCAGGATCACCCCTGGAGAGCTATCTTTGGAGAAGGGCTTCTTACCAAACTGGAGCAGCTTCACCATTTCCTGCTTTAGCATCTCCTTGGCCTGGCCCGCTTCCTTTACCCCCTCCCTTTCCACCTTCTCCCTCACCGTCTCCACAAGCTTCTCAGAGGTAGCTACCCCAACGTCGGCCAGGATGAGCAGTTCCTCCAGCTCCTGCCAGAGTTCCTCGCCTATCGTCGAACGCTCGAAGAGCTGGGTTATCTTCCCCAACCAGGATTTCCTGACCTTGCTGAGATGAGAGGCAAACAGTGCGCTCACCGGACAACACTATTATATAACCCTCCAACTGCTTTTGGCCAATCAGCTGACTCGACAGCCCTGTCACTCTAGACCGGTTGACAAAGTGTATCTTGGTTTGTTAAGGTGAAGAAAAGTCAGGTCTTGGGACTAAAAGTCCCTAAAAAGGGACTAAACCGCAGGAGGAAAGATACCTGATGACTTAAGAGGTCGGACTTAATAAGTGCCTCGTTGAGCTTTTCTCCACAAAGGTTAAAGCCACCTTTTCCCTTTCCAGTCACACCTCCCCAGGGAGCTCACCTACTTCCCCAGGGAGATTATTCAGGAGCAAAATGAGCCAGAAGAGGAAGATTTTGTGCCAAAATCTGTGGAAGATCTTCGGTCCCCAAGCTGAGGGCGTGTTGGAGGCCATTAAGAATGGCGTGACCAAGGAGCAGATCCTTCAAGACACTGGCCACGTCATAGCGGTGAGGGATGTTTCCTTTGAAGTTCAGGAAGATGAAGTCTTTGTCATCATGGGCCTGTCTGGCAGCGGTAAGTCGACCCTGCTCCGCTGCATCAACCGGCTGATCGAGCCGACGAGAGGCACAGTTTTCATTGATGGGATAGACCTGGCCCAGTTGGCCGAGGATGAACTTAAGGAACTGCGTCGGCGTAAGCTGAGCATGGTGTTCCAGAACTTCGGCCTGTTGCCGCATAGATCCGTCCTAGAGAACGTCGCCTTCGGCCTAGAGGTTCGGGGGGAGGGGAAAAAGGAGCGGGAGGAGAAGGCCCTCCAGGCGCTCGAGCTGGTGGGCCTGCAGGGATGGGAAAAAAGCCACATCCAGGAGCTCAGCGGGGGAATGCAGCAGCGGGTTGGCCTGGCCCGAGCTCTGGCCGTGGGCTCGGAAATACTGTTGATGGATGAGCCCTTCAGCGCGCTGGACCCCCTCATCCGCCGCCAGATGCAGGATGAATTCCTGAAACTGAGGTCCGTGGTAAAGAGGACGGTGGTCTTTATCACTCATGACCTCATCGAAGCACTCAAGCTTGGTGACCATATCGCCATCATGAAGGACGGAGAAATTGTGCAGCTCGGCACTCCGGAGGAGATAGTGGTTTGCCCTGCTAACGAATACGTGAAGGAGTTCGTCAAGGATGTGCCCCGAGGGAAGGTGATTACAGCCAAAGCGGTCATGGAGAGGCCCGGTCTAGTTGTCCAGGATGACCAGAAGCTCGAGTCAGTCATCAGAGAAATGCAGGCCAGAGAGGTCACGGTAGCCTTTGTGACCGACGAAGCCGGACGGCTGAAGGGAGCGTTCTCTCTGGAGCAGGCCCTCTCCGCTTCCCAGAATGGCTTGATCCAGGCGGGGAAACTGGCAGAGCAAAGTTTTCCCCCCACTCCACCGGAGACGCCGCTGGAGCGGTGTCTGCCCCTGGTGGCTGAGGAGGAGCTTCCGGTGGCGGTGGTAGACCCAGAACGACGACTGCTTGGGGTAATCACCAGGGCCAGTCTGCTCCGGGCCCTCCAGTCGGACGATGAAAAGTCAGAGAGCAATAACCGCTAGAGTCCTCAAGGCCTTTCCCTTAGCTGGACAAGCCACAGTCCACCGAAAGATTTCCCTTTCACCGGGAGCCACCTGGGGAGTTCGTTTGCCTCGCCTTGGAAAACAAAAAAGAAAGGAGGGTAACTAGATGAGGAGAAGCAAGGGAATAGCAGCCCCAAGGATATGGCTGCTCCTGACCCTGGCGTTGCTGGTGGTCAGCCTGCTGGTAGTCGGATGTGCCAAGAAAGAGACCCCGGCGTCAAGTCCCACTCCCACCCCAAGCCCCACCCCCAAGCCCTCCCCCAAACCCACTCCCTCCCCCAAGCCACCGCTGAAGCTCTCGGACCTCAACTGGGGAAGCGCTCATTTTCAGTCTGAGGTCGCCAAGATAATTATTGAAAAGGGCTACGGATACCCGGTGAAGCTCATCTCGGGGAAGACCATTGCCCTGTTCCAAGCGGTTCGCACTGGAGACCTAGATGTATTTCTCGAGGGCTGGCTGCCCAATATGCAAAAGGCCTTCGATGAGGCCATGGCTGCCG
>CAZYDA010000035.1:0-9372 GCA_964645275.1 uncultured Dehalococcoidia bacterium
GACGGGGTCAGAGAGGAGCTAAATGCCCTAAAGGCTACCCTTAAACCTTTGCTGGGCAGCTCGCTGAGCTATTTGACCTCCCGGATTCCTGGCCAGGGAAGGAAGCTGATTCTGTTCAATCCTCACAGCTTCGAGGTCACCAGTTACCTTGAGGCAGAGGTAAACCTTGAGGAGGATTCCTCTGGTCTCATGGTCGAGGGGACAGAGTGGGAGCTGGTCGAGGAGGGAAGAGACGAGCAGGGGCGACTCAAACGAGCCAGGATAGGCCTGCTGGTTAAGGTGCCACCTCTGGGCTATAGGGTTCATCCGATTGGCCCGGGAGCCACTGCCCCAGGCAGAACCATCTCGGAAGGAAGCTCGATCGAGAACGAGCACCTAAAGGTAGAGGTCAACCCAGACAGCGGAAGATACCGAGTACTTGACATAGCAGGGAACGAGGTGGTGAAGGAAGTAAGCCTGGAACTCGAAAATGAACTCGGCTCAGTTTACGAGCACCGGGACATCTCCAGGGAGCTCATCGGTCTGATAGGGGCTGAGGGGGAGAGGTCCCCCAACACCCCTCTCTTCAAAGTTACTGATATAAAGGTTGAGGAAGGCAAGATCTCCCGGAAAATAAGGATTAAAGAGGAAGTTTACGGCTGCTTCTGGCCCTACCGGCTCAAAGAGGGCCTGGAGGTAGAATTTTATCGTCAGAAGCTGATGGAGCTGGAGAAGGAGGCCCACTTGTACCGGGGAATCCCGTGGGTCGAGTTCGTCATCCGACTGAGGTCAAACTTCCCCCACATAAGGGTGAGGGTGAGGATTGACACCGGGATCCATGAAGGTAAATGTGTGGCTGGCACGGTCTTTGGGGCCATCAAGAGGGAGGAAGAACCTCGAGATCACCCCCTAGAAGACTGGCTGGATTATAGTGTGGAGGAGCGGGGGGTGGCAGTGTTCACCCGCGGGATTCCTAGCTATCAGGTAGGTAGGGGAAATATCTTCCTCACGCTTTTACGGTCAGTTAGCCTGCTCTCCCACGGCGATAAAGGGCCCGTGGTTCCGGTAATGGATGCCCTGGAGCTGGGCCGAGACTATGAGTTCAACTTTGCGATCTACCCTCATCAGGGGAACTGGCGAAAAAGCAAGGTCTGGACCAAAGCTCTAAGCTTTGCCAATCCGCCGCTAGCCTGTGTGGCCGATGGGAACCACCAAGATAAAAGCCTGCCGAAGTTACCTAGTGGGAAGTTTTCCCTGGTAAAACTTTCAGAGAATGTGGTGCTTTCACGCCTGAAGCAGTCAGAGGATGGAACCTGCGTGGCTTTAAGATGCTATGAGACCTCCGGTAGCACCACTAAGCTACACCTCAAACTCTGGAAAAGTCCCAAGGAGCTACTGGCCTCCAATGTCCTGGAGGAGAGAGAAGAACAAGTCGGCGAGGAGATAAAACTAAAGCCCTTCCAGATAGCAACTTTCAGGATAAAGTTCTAGCCTCTGCAAAGGTTGCCCCCGTTATCTCCCCTCAGCTACAATCATATTGTAGCCGCCTCAAGGGAAACCTCATGTCACCCAAAACAGGGCACTCATCCAAAGCAGTGGAGAACCTGGAGCTCAGTGTTGAGCTTGGTGGAGTCCGACTGGATAAGTACGTCGCTGAGCGTTGTTGTCTCTCCCGCTCGCAGGTGCAGAGGCTCATTGCTGAAGGACTGGTGCTGGTTGAGGGCCAGCCAGCCAAGCCCAGTCGGAGGCTGGAGCCCGGCGAGGTGATCTTGGTTACCCTTCGTCCCCCACCCTCCATCCAGCTTGAGCCAGAGGCCATCCCCTTGCAGATAGTCTATGAGGATGGTGAGGTTCTGGTTATAAACAAACCCGCAGGGCTTACCGTTCACCCTGCCCCAGGGCATGAGAGGGGAACGCTGGCCAATGCCATCCTGGCTCATTACCCCGAGCTGGCGAAACTGGGACCGGCTCGCCCGGGGATCGTGCATCGTCTGGACAAGGACACCTCAGGCTTGCTGGTGGTAGCTAAAAGTGAGGAAGCGCGCCTGTTCCTCGTGGAGCAGCTCAAGAGGAGGGAATTCAAGAAGGGCTACCTGGCCCTGGTCCGAGGGAAACTCGCACCGGCTGAGGGAATTATTGAGGGTCCCGTTGGCCGTCATCCGAGGGATCGCAAACTCATGGCCGTCACCTGCAGGGGGAAAGAAGCGCGCACCCTCTACCGGGTTAAGGAGTACCTCAAGGGTCATACGCTGCTCGAGATCAAGACTGAAACTGGTCGCACCCATCAAATAAGGGTGCACCTCTCCGCGATAGGCTACCCCATAGCAGGCGACCCGGTTTACGGGGTAAAATCGCCCTTCCTCAAGAGACAATTCCTCCACGCTCATCGTCTGGGGTTCAAACATCCTAGCGGGAGATGGCTTGAATTCACCTCCGAGCTCCCAGCAGATCTTAAGGAAGCTCTAGAGTTAATCCAGGAAGGCTAAAAAGCTCTCTGAAACAAAAACCTTCGGAGCGGGCTATTACCTCCGGGCATACTCACTTATCCGAGGGGCGCCGGTCTTGGCTACCTCTCCCCGCAGCTCGACTTCGAACTTGTGGCCGCAGGAAAGGCAGCCAAGGCGAAGCCAAGTGGTTTTGGTTTCCCTATCCTCCCAAATCTTGATCCGAGAAAGCTTGGGATAGCCGCAAAAGCGACACTGCATCTCGTTCACCCCCTCAGGTTGGGTATGGCCTCAGACCAGATATAATTATAATCAAAGTAAGACGGGCTTTAAAACCAAGCCTATCTCCAAGTCCAGATGGTGTTCAGGATGAACTTTATCACCGAGGCAGCGGCGATGGCCAGGATCACGGCGATCAGGTCAAGTATCCCGGCGAACTTGATGAGCCCCCAGAAGAAGGCAATGCTTGGGGCATCCCCGGTCAATGCTACCAGATGAAATTTCGAAAGGCGAGCCAGAAGTCGGGAATTCCTCCGGTCTCTAAAGGTCCAGAGGTTGTTCCAGGTAAAGTTGTTCAAGATCCCCAGCTCGGTGCTGAGGGCAAAGCTTATCACCCTCCCACCAACGTCGTATTCATGCAGCCCCAGTCCCAAGACGCGGGTAAGCAGGGTATAGAAACCAAAGTTCACCAGCACCCCACCACCTCCCACGAGGCAAAACTTAAGAAAGCGGAGCACCTCCCCTTCCACCCAGGCCAACCTCCAGACATGCCTCAGGTAGTTTATCTGCTCCCCCAGGTTAAAGGTGCTCTTCCCCCTCTCCCGCCTCTGAAAGATAAAAGGAACCTCTGCTACTTTAGCGTATTTCCCCTTGACCAGGATCTCTAGAAGTATCTTAAATCCTATGGGGTCCAGCTTCACCCCCTCGATGACCTCCCTCTTCAGGGCAAAAAATCCCGAAAGCGGGTCCTTTATCCCCCTGACCTGGGCAAAGGGAACCCGGGGGATCAACTTGGCCACTCGGGAGATGACCCTTCGGGACAGGGCCCACCCCCTCATTCCCCCTCCCCGAACATATCGGCTGGCTATAGCTACATCGGCCTCCCCGAGCGCCTGGAGGAGCTGGGGAATGACCTCAGGGGGATGCTGCAGGTCCGCATCCATCACCACCAGGGGGTTGCCCGAGGCAGACTTAAAGCCTTCAACCACGGCTGAGGCCAGGCCCAGCTTCCCTCGGCGGTGAAGCACCCGAAGAGGAAACCTTCCAGCAAGCTCCTCGGCAAGCTCCCCAGTCCCATCAGGGCTGTTGTCATCAACGATGATGACCTCGTAATCGCGGTTCGCCAGGGAGGAACTCAGCCGTTCTAGCAGGGGGAGGAGGTTCTCCCGCTCATTGTAGGTTGGGATGATGATTGAGGTGCGCATGTTTAAGGTAGGAGGGAATCCAGAACTTGGAGGCTGACGACCTCTAGGCTGTCCACCACCAGGTCTGCCAGAGAGAGTTTTTCCCTCGGGTGGGTGGTGGTCACGGCAAGGCACCTCATGCCGGCCCTCTTAGCCGCCTCAACTCCGGCCACGGCATCTTCGATCACGATGCATCTATTGGGTGGCACTTGAAGTCTTTGGGCAGCCAGCAGGAAGCCCTCCGGATCTGGCTTTCCCCTTCGCACATCCTGATCAGAAACAAGACACTCAAAATATTCCTCTATCGAGAGAGAAGAAAGGAGGAGCTTGATGTTTTCAGGAGGAGTCGAAGAGACCAGGGCCAGTCTGAAACCAGCGTTTCTGGCCTCCCCGATGAGCTGAAGTACCCCGGGCAGCGGCTTTATCTTCCCCTTTATCCCCTCCCGGAAGAGCTCTTCCTTCCGTCGGCTAAAGGAAATCACCTCCTCCCATGACAGATTCCCCAGCACGTCCCGCAGGATATCATCATTTCTCCGGCCGAAGCTTTTTCGAAAATCCTGCTCCGTGTAATTCCGGCCGAGCTCTAAAAAGAACTTTCGCCAGGCGGCAAAGTGATAGGGTGCCGTGTCAGCGATCACTCCATCCAGATCCCAGATGAGGGCCTTCATTTCCGATGGGCGGGGCAGATTTCCCGGAACTCGCAATTTTGACAGAATCTCCCCTCCCGGGGAGCATATTCCCTCTCCTGAGATATTCGATAAGCCACGTCGAGCAGCCAGCCCAGGGCGGAGGAAAAGATCTCGGGACTGAACTCCCAGCTAACCATTTCCTGATCCTGAAGATACAGATAAGAGACCCGGCCCACCCGGGGCAGGTTCTTCCTTCTCTCCAAAGCGATGCTGTAGAGATAGAGCGGGTAAGGGTCGGGGGAGAGTGGCTTACTGCCGGTCTTATAATCGATGACGTGGAGCGCTTCCTTCCCCTGGCGATCCACCCGATCTATTCGCCCCTCAAGCAATATTCCAGATATTTCCTCCCTTATTTCCACCTCGAGCATGAGGGGGCGAGCCTTAAGATCAAATCTCTGAGCAAACCAGCGCAGTTGCTCCAAGGCCCGCTCCTTATATTGCTCCTCCTCAGCAGGACTGGAGAACCCCTCGCGGTTCTGCGCCCAGATTTGATGCAGGAGCTCCTCCAACTTCTCTTGGCTCCTCAGCCTTCTGGGGAGCAAGTAGAATTCCTTCAGAGCTCGATGAACGTTTCCTCCCAGGGTAAAATAGGGTCTGGCCTTCCGGTAAAACTTCCCCAGCCCATCGAGGTAGAGAAACTTATATCGGCGAGGACATTCCTCAAAGGTGGCGATCTTGGTGGGGGAGAGTCGCAACACTCTATCTTCCTTCTATCAGACTGAGGAATTCAGCCCTGGTGGCCGCGCTCCGGCGGAAGAGTCCTCTCATGGCTGAAGTGATGATGTTGCTTCCAGGCTTCTTGATCCCCCTCATGATCATGCAGAGGTGCTCAGCCTGGAGGATCACCGCTACGCCCTGGGGTTCTAGCACCTCCACGATGGCGTCAGCGATCTGAGTGGTGAGCCTCTCCTGGAGCTGGGGGCGACGAGCCAGAATTTCCACCACCCGGGCTAGCTTGCTGATTCCCACAACCCTCCCAGTGGGGATATAGCCTATATGGGCCACGCCATAGAAGGGGAGAAGGTGGTGCTCACACATGGAGTAGAAGGGAATGTCCCGGGCTATCACCATCTCCTGGTGGCCAAGCTCGAAGCCTACCCGAAGTTCCTCCCGGGGATCGTGGCCAAGCCCGCTGAAGAGCTCAGCGTACATCTCGGCAATGCGCCTTGGAGTATCCCTCAGGCCTTCGCGCTGGGGGTCTTCCCCGATGGCTTCAATGATGGAAGCCACCGCGGCCTCGATTCTGACCTGATCAATCACCTTCACCTCCTGCTACAGACCGGAACAGATGATTTCCTCCACCCTATTAAGCTCAGCCGGTACCTCCGAGACCTTCGGGGCACGTTTAAGCGCGGTGTCGGGGTCCTTCAGACCTGTCCCGGTGATGATGCAAACGCTTCTCTTCCCCTCAAGCTCCAGGCCCTCTCGCTTGAGCTTAAGCAATCCAGCCAAGGAAGCGGCGGAGGCTGGTTCTCCAAAGATGCCTTCTTCTTCGGCCAGCAGGGAGTAGGCTCGCAAAATTTCCTCATCAGTGACCAGGTTTATAACCCCACCAGATTCATCCCGGGCAGTCACTGCCTTCTGCCAGCTTGCCGGGTTGCCGATCCGAATTGCGGTGGCTATGGTTTCCGGGTTTTGGATTGGCCTACCCCTGACGATGGGGGCAGCTCCTTCAGCTTCAAAACCCATCATCCGAGGCAGCTTCCCCGACCTGCCCACCTTATGGTATTCTTTAAAGCCCATCCAGTAGGCCGTGATGTTGCCTGCATTGCCCACAGGGATGAAGAGATAATCCGGGGCCTCGCCCAGCACATCCACGATCTCAAAGGCAGCGGTCTTCTGACCTTCTAGACGGTGAGGGTTGATGGAGTTGACCAGAGTCAGCGGGAGTTTCCGGATTAACTCTCGCACGAGTTTTAAGGCCTGGTCAAAGTTTCCCTGCACGGCAATGATCCGCGCCCCGAAGACGATCGCCTGAGAGAGCTTTCCCAGGGCCACATTTCCTTGGGGAACGAGGACGAAGGTCTTCAGCCCACAGCGAGCTCCATAGGCGGCCGCTGAGGCGCTGGTATTGCCCGTCGAAGCACAGATGATGGCCTGACTGCCCTCCTCTAGGGCCTTAGCCACCGCCACCACCATCCCCCGGTCCTTAAACGACCCAGTGGGATTGCAGCCCTCGAGTTTAAAATACACCTCCCCCAGGTTGAACTTCCTCTCCAGCCTCTGGGAGCGCACCAATGGCGTATCGCCCTCACCCAGGGTGATCAGTGGCGTGCAGGAGGTGAGGGGAAGAAGTTCGCGGTATTTTTCCAACAGGCAAGGCATGCTCACTCCTCCACTCGTATGAGGTTGCCAACCTCCCGAACCACTGGAAGTTTTTCGATCTCAGAAAGAGCTGCTTTCATGGCAGATTCACGGCAGATATGGGTCATGAGCACTATCTCGGCGGTTTGGGTAGCCCGATTTGACTCCTTCTGGATGACCGAAGCCAGGCTGATCTGATGGTCTCCGAAGACCTTAGCGATCTGAGCCAGCACGCCTGCCCGGTCAAGCACTGCCATGCGCAGGTAGTATTTGGTCTGAATCTCGGCGATGGACTTTATCCGAATGGCTTGGTTAAGCAGAATTTGAGGAGCAGGTTTTAGGCCCAGGTTTATGCTGTGCGCCAGGCGCAGGACATCGGCGATGATCGCACTCGAGGTGGGAAGAGCTCCGGCTCCCTCACCGTAGAAGACCACCTTGCCAGTCAGATCCCCCTCAACCTGCACTGCATTATATACTCCATTCACCTGTGCCAGAAGCATATCCTTAGGCAGGAGCAAAGGGTGCACTCGCACCTCGAGGGCCTCTCCCTCCAGCTTGGCTATGGCGACTGGCTTTATGGTGTACCCCAGTTCATTGGCATACCGGAAATCCCGGGAGTTGAGTCGGGAGATGCCCTCTCGATATACCTTTTCAGGGTACACCTCGGTCTGGAAGGCCAGGCTGGCCAGGATGGCCAGCTTATAGGCAGCATCTATTCCTTCGATGTCATTGGTGGGGTCTGGCTCAACATACCCCAACCTCCGGGCCTCCTCAAGCGCAGCCGCAAAGTCCATCCCCTCCTGAGCCATCTGCGTGACGATATAGTTAGTGGTGCCATTGATGATGGCGTAGAGGGCCGAGATGCGATTTGCCAGAAGGTCTTGCCTGAAGGGGCTGACCAAGGGGATGCCTCCCCCAACGCTGGCCTCGAAGAGCAGCCCAACCTGCCGTTCTGCGGCCAGCCTAAAGAGCTCCAATCCATGCTTAGCTATAATTTCCTTATTGGCAGTCACCACATGTTTGCCCCTCGATAGAGCCTCCCTAATGTACTCATAGGCGGGGCTTTCCCCTCCCATCACTTCAATGACAATCTCGATTTGAGGGTTATCCAGGATGTCTTGGGGCTCAGTGGTGAGAAGAGGAAGAACCTCAGAAATTCGGGGTTTTGAGGGGTTTTGAATCAATATCTTCTTGATCGAAAGAGGAGAGCCAGCCAAGGTGGAAATAAATTGGCCCTTTTCACGAAGCGTTCTCTCCACCCCGCTACCTACCACCCCCAAGCCCATCAGGCCGAGACCTATTTCCCTGCTCGCCCTTTCCAAAGCCGCGAACTTCCTGCGCTGAAATGAAGAAATGCTGACTAGGATGGCTACTCGCTGATGCCCACCCCCCCGCTCCAGCGAATGTGATCCGGAGTGAAGGGGAGCAAGGCCAAGTGTCGTGCCCTTTTCAAGGCAGTGCTCAGCCGGCGTTGATGCTTAGCGCACACTCCGGTGCGCTGCCGGGGCTTGATCTTCCCCGTCGAAGAAAGGAAGCGCTGCAGGACTTCCACATTCTTATAGTCTATCTCCCTCACCCCCTCAGCGCAGAAGGGGCAAACCTTAGGCTTTGGTGGAATAAATCTCCTCGTCTCCCTAGGCAACTTTCAACCTCCTCACTCGAAGGGCAGATCCCCTGGCTCAATTTCCTCCTCCGCCTCGGCCTCACCCTCAGGAAGCACACTCACCCCCCGTCGATCCAAGAAGATCACCCGACTGGCGTGTATCTCAACTCGAAACCTCGTCTTCCCATCCTGACCCTCCCAGCTCCTGGTTCGGAGCCTCCCCTCCACATACACCCGCTGCCCCTTGGTCAGGAACTGGTTACAGCTCTCCGCCTGTTTATCCCTGGCAATGACATCAAACCACTCAGTCTCTCTCCTCCTCTCCCCCTGGGGAGTGGTAAAGAAGCGGTTGGTAGCCAGTCGAAATGTGGTGATAGGGGTACCGCTGGGGGTAAATCTCATCTCCGGGTCGGTACCCAGGTTCCCAATGACCATGATCTTGTTCAGCCAAGCCATTTCGCCCTCTCCTTATCATTGTACTAAATTCGGGTGCGGTTGCTCACCTTTACCAAAAGGTGACGCAAAATCTCCTCGGAGAGCTTCAGGTTGTTCTCCAGCTCCGCTGTTCTCTCCGGCTTAAGTTCGAATCTGGTTACCACATAATTCCCCTCCCCGTAGTGCTTTATCGGGTAAGCAAACTTCTTCCTCCCCCATTGCTCCAGGGAGAGGACCTTACCCCCCTGGCGCTCAATGAGCTGGCCCAATCTTTCTACAGCTTGGGGAAGCTCATCCTCCGTGATCTCGGGACTTAGAATGGCTACCAATTCATACTCGCGCACCGACTACCCCCGTTCAGCAACGAAATTTCCCCTCTGCACTGGTCACCAAAGCGATGACATCAGAGTTCATCCAAAGCTGGGTTATTATAACACTTAGGTGGGGCCCCAGGCAACGTCCTGTGCTGGCTGACCACATAGGTGACACTTTTTCAATATACTCTATCGGCGTAA
>CAZYDA010000036.1:0-8933 GCA_964645275.1 uncultured Dehalococcoidia bacterium
CCGTGGTAGCCGTTCAAACGTTTTTCAGGGATGCCCCGCCCATTATCCCTGATCGTCAGCTCCAGCTCCCGGTTCACCTTGAGCTGTACCCATACCTGGCTTGCCTGGGCATGCTTCTGGACGTTGTTCAAGGCTTCCTGAAGGATGCGGAGGAGCTGGAGCTTGGCCAGGGGGGGGAGGGCTGGCAGGGAGGAGGGGGCGGAGAACTCCGTCCGCAGGCCGGTCTGGCGCTCGAAGTCTGCCAGATGTTCAGCGAGTTGCTCACGGAAGTCCTGTGTGAACTCCAGGCTCAGGGCATCTATAGAGGCCCTGACATCCTGGTAGACATCCCCGGTCGTCTCCGCCAGGTCTCTGAGCTGGGAGCCCAGCTCGGCATCGGAGAAGCGGCTCTGAAGCATTTTAAGCCTCAGGTTAAGGTAGCTGAGCTTCTGAGCCGCGCCGTCATGCAGTTCCTGAGCGATGCGCTTCCTCTCGCTCAGCGTGGCCTCGATCTCTATGTGACGACGGATGTTCACGTTGGTGACCTGAGCCAGGGCGGGGAGGGAGAGGGAGATCGCCGAGTAAAGGATGAGCGCGGTGAGCAGGTTGCCCGTCAGAATGGGGCTGAAGGCTCCTCCAGGGTGGCCGAAGGCAGAGTGAACCAGGGCCAGGGAGAGGGGGAGGGGTAGGGAATAAGGGACGGACTGCTTTGGCAGGAGGAACAGGGCGGCGGTGATAACCGGGCAGAGGGAGTAAAGCAGGAAGCCGCTGAGCAGGCCACCGCTCACCAGCACCAGCGAAAGGCAGACCAGGACATCTCCCCCGAGGAGGACACGGGTCCAGAACTCCTTGTCCGAGGTTGGGGAAAGAGTTTTGAAGATGGTGTAGAGGCCGACCAGGCTGAAGAGGATGTAGATCTGCGAGGTAAGGGCTTCGGCGGGGGGTCGGAGAAGGTGCAGGAACACCGCCACCACCAGGGCAAGGAAGCGGTAGGTGGCGAGCACCTGGTAGACCCTGCCAGCATAGGTAGACCCCTTCTTGCCCCAGAGAGCTCTTCTTAGGTCCATGTGAACAACCTCAGGTACCAGTCAACGATGAATTGCCCCCAGATGAGGGTGGCCAGGACACCTGCGGCCAGGAAGGGACCGAAGGGAAGGGAGTCATGTCTTCCCTTTATTCTAAGGGCCAGCAGGAAGATGGCCGGGACCCCGGCCGCCACGATCCCCAGCCCCAGAGCCACCAGTCCTCCGGGGAAGCCGAGGGCGAGGCCGATGAGCCCGGCGAGCTTCACATCCCCCCAGCCCATCCCCTCCCTCCAGATGAGGGCTGGCAGAAGCAGAATGAGGAAGCAGATTGCTCCGCCGAGGAGGGAAAAGAGGAAGCTGGACAGGGGAGCTCTTCCTTCAGCCAAGCCAAGGGGATAGAAGGTGCACAGAGCCAGGGCCAGGGGGGAAGCGGGATAGACCAGCCGGTTGAGGATGAGCTTGTGCTCCAGGTCTATCACGGCGATGGTGAGGAAAAGCGAGAAATAGAAGGCCAGGATTACCAAGCGGAGGGAAACTCCGTATTTGAGATAAAGCAGCCAGAAGGCCAGCGCGGTGGCGAGCTCCAGCAGCAAAACCCGGCGGGGTATAGGTGCCCGACAGGTGCGGCAGCGCCCCCGGAGAAGGAGATAACTCAGGATGGGGATGAGCTCCAGAGGGGTAAGCCTTCGGCCGCAGGCCTCACAGTGAGAGGGGGGATGCACTATGGAGCGGCCAGCAGGCAGCCGATCCGCCAGCACGTTAAGGAAGCTGCCGATGCAGGCGCCGAGGACGAAAACCAGTGCTCCGGTCATTATGGGGGTTTCCTCCTAGAGCTCGCCCATTATCAGGCCCAGATTGACCATGAACTGTGCCAGCGGCAGATCCTGAGGAACCCTGACCACGGGCTTTATCTCCTTTACCCGGAAGCCAGTGGTCGCCTCAATGGCTGGGGCAAGCTCGGGATCGGCGGACAGGGAGCCACAGAGGAAGACCGGGGTATCTGGTGGGAGGGGTTCCTCTCGATGGCTGCTGCTGTAAAAGCTCAGGTTTCGCTCGAGCTCCTGAGTTACCCTTCCGGCTGCTGTGCCGGGCAGCAGGGTCTCCTCGGTCAGGAAGAGGCTCCTCATAAGTTGTGGCACGCTCTCCTTCAGGATGATCACCTCGATGCTGGTTGGCTCAGCTTGGAGGATAATGGCTGTCCCTTCGTTCACCGAACGGGCCAGGCAAAGGGAACTTAGCTCGACCCTGGCGGGTTTGAGTCCGGCGAGCTTAAGAGTTTCCAGCCAGGAGTATAACATCGCCCGGGGAACCACCAGGGCAAAAAAGCGCTGCTCCGCGGACGGACCGGGAAGCCGGGCCCAGAAGAGATAGTTCTCCTCCAGCGAAATGCCCAGGAGCCGCCGAACCTCTCGGGGAATTACCTCCCGAGGAACGATGTCCCGGCCAGAAGGAAGGGTGATGAGGCGCCAGAGAACATCCGCGCTGGGAAGGGCCAGGAGCACTTTTTTGGCCTTTATCCCCCTTTCCCGAAGGGTCCGGCGAATGATCCCCGCCAGTCCCTGAAGGTCGGCCACCGCTCCCTTGTGAAGGAGATCGGGGCGTATCGGCAGATTAACCCAGCGGGTAACCTTGGCTCCCTGGAAGAGCAGTGCCCTCAGGATGCCGCCGCCGATGCTGAGAGCCAGTTTTTCCCTCGGGATGAAGTTCATTCTACCCCCTGGGCAGTCCCGGCAGCCTTGGAGGCCGGCGGAGGCTGGTTGTAGAGCTTGGCCTCGAGGCTGAGCTTCCAGGAACCCTTCTCGTGGGTGAGCTCGAGGGCATCCAGTCGAAGTGTGGGAGGGGAGGACTCATCCAGGCGGGAAAGGAAGCTGGTGAGATCAGCAGCCGAGCCAATGAGTTCGAGCTTGTGAATGAAAACGGGGTACTCCCAGTCTCCGAGCGTCTCGGTGGTCCAGGCGGTGGAGTAGCTGATCACCTCGGCGTGATTCTCCCTGGCGAGCTGGAAGAGGACATCAGCGAGGCGACCATTTTCCTCCTGGGAGGGGAAGGGATTGGTGGCTTTCTCGGCTGCCTTGAGCTCCTCCTCGATCTTTGGAAGCCGATTGCGGGCATCTTTGGCCTGATTGATCTTAAGGTGGGTGGCAGTCAGGGACGCCTCCAGTTTGACCTTCCGGGCACCGACCCGGGAGCTAGCCTGGACGAGGTAGACCTCACCCAGCAGTCCCAGGAGGAACAGGAGGAGAAGAACTAAAGCCAGCGGACGCAGCCTTCTAGGAAGTTTCACCTGGTCCCCCGATTTGCAATCTCAGGCTGAAAGAATATCTCTTTCCGCCAGCTTCCTCCTCAGCGAAAAGGGTTTCCAGGAAGGCCTGGGACACCTCCGGAAGCTTTCGCAGCTGACTACAGTAGTTGAACACCGCTCCCGAGCTGGCTGAAAATCCCTCTACTACGAGCTCATTTCCGTTTTGAGTGGCCAAGCTTAAGGTTATCTCTTCAGGGAGGGTGTCGAAGAGGCGGGCGGTCAGCCTCCCCCAGGGTATCTCCTGGGGGAGGCTGGAGAAGCTTTGCTTAAGTCCTTCCTGCTCCTCCTTGAGTTTATTAAGCTGGGTTTGGAGTTCGGTTGCCCTTTCCAAGTCAGGTTCCAGCTTGTGGTAGGCCTCCTCCAGGCTGGCCAGCCGTCCCTCGAGCCTGGAGACCTCTGCATGGATGGCGGCCTGGCGCTGGTAGAGAAGGAAGCCAACGCCGATCTCGACGAGGAGCAGGAAGATGAGGAGGAGTTCGAGAAAGGAAGGAGGAGTCCAGCGGTACTCCTCCGGGAGCAGGTTAATGAGGGGAATTTGTTGGTAGATCTTCACTTTATCTGTCCCAGCAGGGAGTAAATGGAACTGAACACGGCGGCGGCGATAAAGCCCACCACCCCGGCCATGATGATGATGGTTACTGGCTGGATTAAGGAGGTGAGGCCGCTCATGGCCCGCTCAGTTTGCTGCTCATAGAACCTTGACTGAATCTCCAGGGATTGGGGGAGGGTGCCGGTTTGTTCTGCAGTTCTGATGGCCTCCACGAGCAGGGCGGGGAAGAGGGGGTGCTGGGAAAGGGCCTCGGCGAAGGACTGCCCGCTGGCTATCTGCAGGCGCACTTCTCTGAGGGACTGACGAAAACTTGGGCTCTGGATGAGCCCTTCGGTTAGGTTGAGCGCTTCCGTTAGAGGTATGCCTGAGGAGAGGAGCACGAAAAGCGTATAGGTGATATTGGCCAGGTTGGTCTCCACCACTGTTCGTCCCACCGTTGGCAGACGAAGCAGCAGGCGATCCCAGCGTCGAGCGCCTGAGGGAGTCTTAAAGTACCAAACCCCCCCGGCGCTGACCACCACGATGAACAACAGCAGCCAGAGTCCGTAGCTCCTTATCACCCGGTTCAGGCCGACCAGTATGCGGGCGGGGAGAGGAAGACTGGCCCCGTAGTACTCAAAAAGTCCGGAGAGGGGAGGGAGAGCGAAAACCAATAATACAACCACGCCCACCAGGCCCACCACGGCGATGAAGGCAGGATAGGTCATGGCTCGCTTGACCCGACTCAGCAGCTCCTCCTGCTTCACCAGGTGGCTGACTACCCGGTGGAGCATTTGCGTGAGCTGCCCTACCTCTTCCCCAATGGCGGAAAGGCGAATGAATATTTGGGGGAATATGGCTGGATGCCTGGCCAGGGCCCCTGAAAATCGGGCTCCAGCTTCAACATCCTGGGCTACCCGGCGGAGGGCCGCTCGGAGACGCCGGTTGGGTACTCGCTGGGCCATTTGCTTCAGCGAGGGGAAGAGAGGAGTACCTGACTCAAGAAGAGCGACGAGCTGCTGGGCAAAGAAGATGAGGTCAGTTCGCCTCACCCGAAAAAGCGTGGGGAAAAGCTCATACACGCTGGGGAGGCGGCGGACCCGCTTCATCTGGGCGACGGTCAGGTTTGATCTCCAGAGAATGAGCTCGGCCTCTTCGGGGGAGGAGGCCTCCACTATTCCGGTAACTCTTTCCCGGCGTTCATTATAGGCTACGTACTTTAAGAGCATGTTCGCTGGTGTCAGCCCCCTAGTCAATGGTGAAAACGCTACGCATAACTTCAGAGGGAGTAGTGAGTCCCTCTTTCGCCTTGAGCATGCCGTCCTGACGCATGGTAATCATGCCCTCTTTAACCGCCTGCTCATTGATCTCTGCGGCGGTGGCCTTTTCATTGATCAGGGCCCTTATTCGGTCACTGACGATGAGGACTTCGAACACGCCGATGCGTCCCAGGAATCCGGTGTAGGAGCAGAAGTTGCAGCCACGCCCTACGAAAAACTCCTGGTGTGATTCGCCAGTCTCTCGGCGGTAAATGGCGGCCTCAGCAGCCGAGCGTTGCGGAACGCGGCAGTGAGGGCAGATGCGGCGCACCAGTCGCTGAGCCACGCTGCCGGCTACAGCGGAGCTCACGAGATAGGGCTCAACGCCCATATCAATCAAGCGAACTATGGCAGCGGCTGCGTTGTTGGCATGGATAGTAGTAAGCACCAGATGACCGGTGAGTGCTGCCTGAATGGCGGTGTTGGCCGTCTCAGCATCCCGGATCTCACCTACTAGGATGATATCTGGGTCAAGTCTCATGATGGCTCGCAAGCCCACGGGGAAGGTAACGCCTGCCTGTCGGTTGACTTGAATCTGGTTTACCCCCTCAAAGTGATATTCCACCGGGTCCTCAATGGTCATGATGTTGCGCCCAGTGCCTACGAGCTGTCCCAAGGAAGCATAAAGGGTAGTGGTCTTTCCGGAACCTGTGGGACCAGAGACGAGGATCATGCCGAAGGGGAGGCGGAGGAGTTCCTGATAACGCTCCAGGGCAGAGGGCTGGAAGCCAAGCTCATCGAGGCCGAGCAGGGAGACCGACTTGTCCAGCACTCGTAGCACCATCATCTCTCCCTGCTGGGACTCCACGGTAGCCACTCGGAAGTCAATGTCCCGACCGTCGATTGAAAGGCTGAGCTGCCCATCCTGGGGACGGCGTCGCTCGGCGATATCCATATTGGCCAGAACCTTGATCCGGGAAAGGAGGGGCTCATGGATTTCCTTGGGCAGGGATACCGCAGGGTGCAGGACGCCATCTATCCGGTAGAGTATTTCCACCTCGTCCTTCCGCGGCACGATGTGAATGTCTGAGGCGCGCTCCTTCACCGCCTCGCTTAGAATGGTATCTACGGCTTGGACCACCGGCGCCTGAGCTACCTCCGCTGCCTCCAGCAAAGGGGCGCGCGCGGGAGCCCCACGGAGCTCTCGAGCCAGCCGGGAGGTGGCCTTATAGGAGGTTTCAATCAGCTCCTTTACCCTGCCATGCAAAGGGAGACAGGGCCTGATCCTGAGCTTGGTGAGAGCGGCGAGGGTATCAATGGTTTCCAGGTCCTGAGGGTCCTCCATGGCCACCTGGAGGGTGCCATCTTCAATGGAGAGGGGGATCACGCCTTTTTCCCGGGCAATTTCCTCCGGAACCAGCTCCAGAGCCTCAGGCTGAACCCGGAACTGCTTAATATCAATTACCGGGGCCCCAATTTGGAAGCTGAGCACGGTGGCCAGGGTCTCCGGCGAGAGGAAGTTTTTCTCCAGGAGAACCTGACTCAGCCGCTTGCCGCTGTCTTTGGCCTCCTTAAGGGCCTCTTCCAGTTGCTCTGAGCTGATAAAGGTTCCTTCTACCAGGGCCTGCCCCAGCTTCTCATCCACATCCAGGGCAGCTTGTTTTGCCATAGTTTAGCCTATATTATGAAGCTGTCAGTAATTTGTCAAGAATCAAAGGGTGATTTAGGTGCGCGAAGGCCAAACTGATTGTAGCAGTCATCCGCATGGAGTGCAACTTCAGAGTTGAAGAGGACTGCGAGTTTTTATTATACTGGACTGTCAAGTGGAAGGGGTTCAGGTGAGAACTAACCACAAGCGGGGTCAAACGCTGATCGAGGTTATTGTAGCCCTGGCTCTCTTGGCCATGACCGTGCCGGCCATTTTCACCAGCCTTTCTGGAGTCATCCGGGGCGTGGATAAGTTGGCAGACCAGCGGGCTCGGCTGGACCTGGCCCGCAGTCAGCTGGAATACCTTCTGTCTCAGCCATACCATGAGGATGGAAAGTATGCCCTGATCTCCCTCCCGGAAGGCTATTCCTTGGAGTTAAAGGTTTCGCCGGTCGAGAGATATCGGTTCCTCAGCGGGGGGTCGGCTGGTGGGGTGCAGAAGGTGGTGGTCAAGGTCTCCGGACGGCACGGAGATACTGAACTGGAGGCCATAAAGATAAGTTCCGAGGTGTCTCGGTGAGGCGGCAGGGAGGCTTTACACTGATAGAACTGCTGGTCAGCCTCACCATTGGGCTGATGTTGCTCAGCCTACTGGCTGCAGCCACGCCGATACTTTTACGCCTCTCCCCCAGGCTCTCGGAGAAGCTCACGGTGGAACACGCTCTCTCAGGAGCTGCCCAATGGCTTTCGAGGGATGCCCGACGGGCGCAGAGTTTTGAGCCTCTTGAGCCTCCAGCTTATGGAGCTTTTGAGTGGGAGGATTACTCGGCCGGCGAACGCTATCGGGCCATTTATTACTATCAGCCGGAGACGAAATCTCTCTGGCGTCGGCTAGAGGCGGATGGAGAGGAGAAGTCTACCTCTGAGGTGGCTCGAGGTATTCTCAGGGCAGAGGATGTGAAGTTTGAGTGGTCTTCCGATGCCCGAGTGGTTAAGATAGAGCTTACCTCCTCCGGCGCCCGAGGTTACTCCCAGACGACCAGGCTGCTTTTCCGACTGCGTGCTCAGGGACCTTAGGGTTTTTAGGCCTGAGGAAAGGAGTTCAAGTGAAGTTGAGCCCCTCGGTGGGAGTTTTCACGGGAGGTGGGCAGAAGGGGCAGGTTCTGCCGCTGGCGCTTGTCTTTGTGGTCATTGCAGGCCTCCTGCTGGTCTTCCTGGTACCTCACTTCAGCGCGGTGGCGCGCAGCCAGGCGGCAATGCTGAGGCGGGAGAGGACTTACTGGGTGGCCGAGGCAGGAATCAAGCGAGTGCTGGCCGACCTGGTCCATGGGGCTGATCCCTTGAGTCTGGGTTACTCCCTGCCCAGCGTGGAACTCAATGGGCTTCGCCCGGAGCTAAGCGTCTCCCAGGTTGTAACTGAGTTGCCGGAGGTGAGCGAGCTTTGGTTTGACCCGGGTGTAGCTGATCCCCACCTAGCCCGGGTGAGAGCTGGCAGTGGTTACCTGCTGAGGGTCAGGAATGTAAGGCCGGGCAGGCTAGAGATTAACTGGGCCTACCACCCTGCCGGGAAGTCGAAGCTTGGCGTATGGGTAGGTCCATTGTCTCTTTCCCCGGGAAGGCTTACCTCCTGGCCAGCGGCGAAGCCGCTGTATGAGCAGGAGGCTGAGGGAGAAGGCAATCACCTGGGTCCGGTGACCCTAAATTCTCCCGGAGTCTACGACATAGTGTTCTACAACCCGCTCTGGACTGAGAAGAAGAGGCCTGGTGGCAAGGCCTCGGTGAAGAATACGGATAAGCTCACTCATCAGTTCGCTGCTGGGAGGAGGGGAGCCACCTGGGTGAGGGTCAAGGCCGGCAAGGATTATTCGATCACCTCCTCTGCTGGGGGGACGACCATCAAGGCCTGGGTGCGACAGATGCCTGGACCCTGTGAGCCTCCTGAATGGAAGCCGGGCCTCTCCAGCTGGCAAGAAAACAAGCTCGTCATCTTCCTCTGGCAGGTAAGGTGAAGCTAGGAGGTCAATGCGTCTAGGGGAATTTCGCACAGGGCCTGTACCACCTTCGGATGCCACTTGATGCCGGCCTCTTTTCTAAACCTTTCCAGCGCCTCCCCCCGGCTAAGTCCCTGGCCCGAGGGGAGCTCCGTCATGGCGTCGAAGGCATGGGCCACGATGAGGATATGAGCCTCCAG
>CAZYDA010000037.1:0-8812 GCA_964645275.1 uncultured Dehalococcoidia bacterium
AAGTCGAATGAGAGGGTCCTAGAGCTGGCCCAGAAATATAAGGGCTTTGTCTTCCCCGCCCTGGGGCTTCATCCCTGGATCCTGGCCGAGGGCCCGGCCGAGATTAGAGCAACGCTGCGCTTCATCGAGGAAAATCTCGATCAGGCAGTAGGGATCGGAGAGGTAGGGCTAGACTATCAGAAAAGGCTGGTATCTCAGATAGGCAAAGGATTCCAAAAGGAGGTTTTGGCCCAGGTGCTGGAGCTAGCCCGCAAAAGTGACAAGCCAGCCTCGATACATTCCCGCTATGCCTGGAGGGATTGCTTCACCGTGGTCCGGGAAAGCGGGATCAAAAAAGCAGTCTTTCACTGGTACACCGGGCCGATGAACGTTCTACGGGAGATCCTGACTGAGGGATATCTGGCATCAGCTACGCCAGCCCTGGCCTATCATGAGGAACATCGGAGAGTCATCAAGGAGGTTCCCCTGAATCAGCTAGTTCTGGAGACCGACTCCCCGGTGACCTACCGCGGGCACCAAGCCGAACCGAGCGACGTAGCGCGGGTGCTTCAGCTCGTGGCTGAGCTGAAGAGGTTGGATCTGGACAGGGTTGCTGAGATGACCACCAGAAATGCCCAAAGGATTTTCGGCCTATGAGTCGGCAGAGTAGCTTACTTTGCTTTCTACTCGTCCTCTTGCCCTACCTGGGCCTCTTGGTTTACGCCGGTCAGGTCTACCCAGAACTCCCGGGGAGGTTCTCCTCGGGCGTGCCCCGTTTTGCCCTACTAGGAGTTATGGGGATCGCTGGCCTGCTCCCGCTCACCTACGGAGTATTGCTGTTTGCCTTTGGCAAATACCTCAAGCTGGTCTACTCACTGCCGCTGGGCCTGTTCATGGCGGGTGCACTCATTTTGCTAGGTTACGTAATCCACCTGATGCACTGATGATGGAGCCCGGTTATCTCAAGCTTTATCGCAGCGGCGAGCTGGATCGACGCATAGATCAGCTCTACCAGGTTCTGGAGAACTGTGAGCTCTGTGCTCGAGGGTGTCGGGTAAACCGCCTCAGGGGCGAGACCGGCTACTGTCGCTCAGGAGCAGAGCTCATGATTTCGGCAGCTCATCCCCACTTTGGTGAGGAGGATCCCCTAGTCGGGCCGGGGAGATCCCAGGGAATGGGGGGGTCAGGAACGATCTTCCTCACCAACTGCAACTTGGGTTGTATCTACTGCCAGAACTACGAGATAAGCCACCTGGGGCAAGGGAGTAAGATAAGCCCCGAAGAGCTGGCCCGAGTGATGGTGAGATTGCAAAAGCGTGGCTGTTACAACATCAACTGGGTTACTCCCACCCATTTCACCCCCCAGTTGGTGAAGAGCCTCAAGTTCGCCGTCGAGCTTGGCCTCCGAGTTCCTATAGTCTACAACTGCGGTGGTTATGAGAACGTGGAGACCATCAAGCTTCTCGAGGGGATTGTTGACATCTATATGCCAGACATCAAGTACAGCGAGAGTGAGCCAGCCAAGAAGTACTCCAACGCCCCTGATTACTTCGAGCGCTGCAGAGAGGCAGTGAAGGAGATGCACCGCCAGGTGGGGGATCTCAAGCTCGACCGGCGTGGCATAGCCTGGAGGGGACTACTCATTCGACATCTCGTCTTGCCCAATGACCTCGCCGGCAGCGAAGAGGTGCTACGATTCATCGCTGGGGAAATATCCAAGGACAGCTATGTGAACATCATGTTTCAGTACCACCCCATGTTTCGAGCTCATGAATTCCCCGAGATTGACCGCCGCCCCTTTCTCAGTGAGTACAACCGGGTGGTGGACACGGCCTTGAAGCTTGGACTTCACCGAGGCTTTAGGGGTGAATATTTGCTCCCTATTTAGCATGGAGTTAAAAGAGAAGTTTTTGGGCTGTCTGTTGGGAGCAGCCTTGGGGGATGCCCTAGGGGCTTCCTTCGAGGGCCAAAGATCGCACCAGATTCACCTGCTTCCGATGCAACGACCTCTTCGCTATACTGACGATACCCACATGATGATTGGGGTGGCAGAATCCCTGACAGCCTGCCGGGGCTTTGATGGCCAGCACATGGCCTGGACCTTCATCCACAACTTCGAGAGGGAGCCCTGGCGGGGGTATGGCCCTGGTCCCCCTCAGGTTTTTCGACTGATAAGGTCGGGGGAGCCCTGGGATCGGGCTTCAGAACTGATTTACCCCAGCGGTTCCCTTGGCAATGGTGCCGCCATGCGTGTGGCGCCGGTGGGACTCCTTTACTTCAATGACCCATCTAGGCTCCGGGAAGTGGCCTACCTTTCCAGCCAGATAACCCACGCTCACCCTCTGGGGAAGGAAGGGGCAGCCTTGCAGTCCTACGCGGTAGCCCTGGCCACCCGCTCAGACCCCTCCTCCCCCCTTGACCGGGAGATCTTCCTGCAACAGCTAAGCCGCTTCTGTCAGGGGGAGGTCTATCAGCGGAAACTGGAAAAGGTGAAGAGGCTTCTGAAGGACGCCTCTGAGGAGCAAGTAGTACTAGAACTGGGCCATGGTGTGGAAGCGCCGAACTCCGTCCCCACCGCCATCTACTGCTTCCTGAGATTCCCGGACTACTTTAAAGAGGCGGTAAGCTTCGCCATCAGCCTGGGAGGAGATACGGACACTATTGGCAGCATGACGGGGGCTCTCTCCGGGGCCAGGCTGGGCTCCGGCTCTATCCCAGAGTGTTGGAAGACCAGGCTGGAGAACCGGGCTTACCTAGAGGAGCTAGCTCTCAATCTTTACGCAATAAGCCAGCAGGAGGCCGAAAATGGAAGTGATGGAGGCCATCAGAGGAAGGAGAAGCATTCGGAAATTCAAGACTGACCCGGTGGGAGGAGAGCTTGTTGAGAAGGTGCTCGAAGCTGGACGCTGGGCACCTTCCCGGGCCAACACGCAGTGCTGGAGATTCATTGCCGTTCGCCACCCCGAGGTTAGGGCCCATCTGGCCCAGACTCTCCCCCCTGGCAATCGTGCCCGTCCTTCCGTGGAGGCTGCCCCGGTGGTCATCGCCGTCTGCGCCGAGCTGGGAAAGTCTGGCTGGCACCATGGAGGGCTGGCCACTGACAAGGGGGACTGGTTCATGTTCGATACGGGGCTGGCCTGCCAGAACCTCATGCTGGCCGCCCACTCCCTGGGCCTGGGCACGGTAGCCATTGGTCTTCTCGATGCCCCAAAGGCCGCTGAGGTGCTGGAGGTGCCAGGGAACATGGAGGTGGTCCTGCTCCTCCCTCTTGGCTGGCCTGACGAGAGGCCTCCGGCTCCGCCAAGGAAGAGCTTCGAGGAACTTTGCTTTGCTGAAAGGTATGGGCAGCCGCTTCGGCGGGCATCAGTTGAGTAATTGCTCCGATTGGCTTATAATACAGGGGGTTTGGAAACGGCTTTTGAGGTTCCTTGAGGGACAAAATGGTCGCAGATCTGAAGAGGAGAGGAAATGGTCAGATTAAGACTTCAGCGAGTAGGGAGAAGAAATCGCCCCAGCTATCGCATAGTGGCAGCAGATGCCCGAGCACCCCGTGACGGGGCCTTCATAGAGGTCATTGGACACTACAATCCGCTAACCGATCCTGCTCAGGTGGTGGTAAACGAAGGGAAAGCCCTTAAGTGGCTTAAGGTGGGGGCCCAGCCCACTAAAACAGTTGCCAGCCTACTTCGGCGGCAGGGCATTCTGGAAAAACTTGAAGCGGAGAAGAAGAAATGAAGGAGCTCGTCGAGTACATCGCCAAGGCCATAGTGGACAATCCTGAGGAGGTGAAGGTCACTGAGATGCCTCAGGAGGGAGGAGTTGCCCTAAAGCTGGAAGTGGCCCCAGATGACAAGGGCAAGGTTATTGGACGAGGAGGTCAAACTGCTCGAGCAATCCGAACTCTCCTGCGAATCGCCGCGGTAAAACGGAATATCCACGCCACTCTGGAGATCGTCTGAAAGCCCTTTAACCCGGCTGGCCAACTTCTGAAAAAATTCTTGCTCTTCTGCTGCTACAGTCTCTTTATTGAATTTCGACCGTGGCCCCAGCTTCCTCCAGCTTGGCCTTAATGGTTTCAGCTTCCTCTTTACTCACTCCTTCTCTTACCGGCTTGGGAGCGCTCTCCACCAGCTCTTTAGCCTCCTTCAAGGTCAGGGTGGTGACCTGGCGCACGGCCTTGATCACGTCGATCTTTTTCTCTCCGAAGCTCTTCAGGATGACAGTGAACTCGGTCTTCTCCTCCGCCGGCGGTGCCTCCTCAGCTGCCGGGGCTGCTGGGGTGGCGGCTGCAGCCACCACTGGAGCCGCTGCGCTGACGCCAAACTCCTGCTCCAGGGCCTTCACCAAATCGGCCAGCTCCAGAACGGTCATCTGCTTGATCGCCTCGATTAATTCCTCCTTGCTCAGCTTTGGCATTGTCACCCTCCTTCAAGTGCCTGTTTTCTAGCCTGTAAGATCCAGATCAAAGTCCTGAGGTTGCCGCTGAGGATAAAGATAAGCCGGTAAATCGGAGCCTGTAGGGCCCCGGTAACTTTGGCTACTAGCTCCTCCCTAGGTGGTAAGGTGGCGAGAGCACTTACCTCTCCGCCGGTAAGCAACCTCTCACCTAAAAGCCCGCCCTTGATGGTGAGCGGGGTTTCCCGTGACCTCTGCCACTCGACAAGGGCCTTGGCTGAGCCCACTGCGTCTTCGTATCCAAAGGCCAAGGCAGTTGGGCCTCGAAGAAGTTCGGAAAGGCTTGATTTCCCCGCCTTGGCTGCGGCGAAGTGGGCCAGGGTGTTCTTGATCACCCGGTACTCTACCCCAGCTTCTTTTAGCCTCCAGCGAAGCTCGGCTATTTCTCCAGCAGAGAGGCCCCGATAATCGGTAGCGATGACGATTTGAGAGCGGCTTAGCTTCTCCGCTAGAAATGCTACCATCTGCTGTTTCTTTTCCAGCTTGGCCATTGGTCTCCTTTTTAAACAACATTTAGCCCGACCTCACAAATCCCTCGATGGAGCCTAAATTAAAAAGCCCTTGCGCCGCGCAAGAGCCCCTTCCCGATCTGCCTCGGTGGGCTGGCAACTCCAAGGCAACCGCCTCAGATCCTATTTAAGCCAGCGCGGCACCCACTTTCTTCGGCTCGCAACTTGTTCAGGCCGCTTTCAAAGCCAGGGTTGATTTTAGATCCAGCTTTATCCCTGGCCCCATGGAGGTAGCCAAGGTAATGCTCTTGATAAATTCCCCTCTAACTCCGCTGGGCCGGGCAGCCACCACTGCCTCCACCGCTGCGGCCAGGTTCTCCAGCAGCTTTTCCTCCGGGAAGTTAACCTTGCCTATAGGGAAGTGGAGCAGCCCAGTGCGGTCGAGCTTGAACTCAACACGACCCTGACGGGCCTCAGTGATCACTCGGGGAAGATCTTCCGGTTTGGCGATGGTTCCCGACTTGGGGTTGGGCATGAGTCCCCTCCGGCCCAGAATCTTACCCAGCTTCCCTATCTTCGGCATCATGTCTGGGGTAGCAATGGCCACATCGAAGTCCAGCCAGCCTTCCTCTATCTTTTTGATCAGCTCATCTGCCCCCACCCAATCCGCCTCAGCCTCCCGAGCAACTCGCTCCCCCTCACCCTGGGTAAACACCAACACCTTTGTCCTCTTCCCCAAGCCATGAGGGAGTTGGACTACCCCCCGAACCTGTTGATCCGCATGGCGGGGATCAACCGCCAGCCGGAAGTGGAGTTCAACCGTCTCATCGAACCTGGCAAACGAGGCCTTCTTGGCCAGCGCAATGGCCTCCTGTGGGGGATAAGCTCTCCCCTTGTCCACCAGCTTGGCAGCCTCCTGATACTTCTTGCCTCGCCTCATTCCTCGACCTCGATGCCCATGCTTCGGGCCGTCCCAGCAACTATTTTTAAGGCCTTCTCTAGATCTTGGACATTTAAGTCCTTCAGCTTAATCTCCGCTATCTCCTGTAATTTCTCCTTTGAGATCTTGCCCACTATACTTTGCTTGGGTGTTCCGCTGCCCTTCTCCAGACCCAGGGCTTTCTTTAGCAGGTCGCTCACCGGGGGAGTCTTGGTGATGAAACTAAAGGAGCGATCCTCGTAGACAGTGATCTCCACCGGAATTATGGAGCCAGCTTGTGAGGCAGTCCGCTCATTGTACTCCTTGCAGAAAGCCATTATATTAACCCCATGCTGCCCCAGAGCCGGACCTACCGGCGGTGCCGGGGTTGCCCCTCCAGCCGGCAACTGCAGCTTTATGATCGCCTTTACCTTCTTCGCCATTTTTTCCCTTTTAGATCCTCTGCACCTGGGAGAAGTCAAGCTCTATAGGAGTCTCCCGACCAAAGAAGGAAACCATCAGCCTTACCCTCCCCTTCTCCAGGTCAATCTCGTCCACCGTGCCGATGAAGTCGGTGAACGGCCCCTCGATAATGCGCACATTCTCTCCCTTGGAGAAGCCCACCTTTACCCGGGGAGTCTTGCTCTCCATCCGCTTCAGAATCGCCTCCACCTCTTCCTCGGACAAGGGAACTGGCACGCCACCGGAGGAGACAAAGCCGGTTACCCCAGGGGTATTGCGCACCACGTACCAACTCTCGTCATCCAGCTTCATCTGCACCAAGATGTATCCCGGCAACATACGCTTAGGAACGGTGCGCTTCTGCCCTCCCCTGATCTCAACCTCCTCCTCAGTGGGCACGATGACCTGGAAGATCTTGTGCCCCATGTCCATTGACTCTATGCGGTGCTCCAAGTTGGCCTTGGTGCGCTCCTCATAGCCAGCATAGGTGTGGATCACATACCATTTCCTCTCGTTCTCGCCCATGCTGCTCACCTCAGAAGCGCCACCTTTATCAACTTGGAGAAGCCATAATCAACCAGGCCAAGCACGATTCCAGCGGCCACGGTAACCACGATTACCATGAGCCCCAGGCGGATAAGATCCTCTCTCGAAAGCCAGGAGACCTTGCGCAGCTCGGTAATGACCTCGCCAAAGAACTTGAAAGGCCAACGTTCGGTGATCTTGGCCATTACTTCACCTCACGATGCAGAGTGTGAGTACGACAGCGAGGACAGAACTTCCTCAGCTCCAGCCTTCCGGGATCATTCCGCTTGTTTTTACTGGTGGTATAATTACGCTCTCGACACTGAGTGCAGGCGAGGTGAATAACGATGCGCGCTTCCCCCTTCTTTTTGGCCATAGCTTAAGGAGCGGGATTCTAAGCTGCCCTGGCTAATCACTCCAAGATCTTGGAGATCACCCCAGCCCCTACTGTCCTCCCCCCTTCTCTAATGGCAAAGCGCAATCCCTCCTCGAGAGCCACGGGATAGATCAGCTCCACCGTCATCCGCACATTGTCGCCCGGAAGAGCCATCTCCACCCCGCTGGGGAGCTTAATGGTCCCCGTTACGTCCAGAGTTCGGATGTAAAACTGCGGCTTATAGCCGGTGAAGAACGGCGTATGACGGCCTCCCTCCTCCTTGGTCAAGACATAGACCTCGCTCTCAAAGCGAGTGTGGGGTTTGATCGTGCCAGGCTTAGCTAGAACCATCCCCCGCTCCACCTCATCACGCTCTATGCCGCGAAGGAGGCATCCAACGGCGTCGCCCGGCAGGGCCTCGGAGAGGGTTTTATGGAACATCTCCAACCCGGTGACCACGGTCTTTCTGGTCTCCTCTATCCCAACGATCTCCACCTCCTCGCTCACCTTGAGAGTGCCTCGCTCCACGCGCCCGGTAACCACCGTCCCTCGTCCTTTAATGCTAAACACATCCTCGATAGGCATGAGGAAGGGAAGATCGGCTGGACGATCTGGAACGGGGATATACTCATCAATGGTATCAAGCAGCTTCCAGATTGCTCCGCACCACTGGCATTCCCGTTTGGCACAGCCACACTCGCCAGCCTTTAAGGCGCTCCCCCGAATGATGGGAATCTCTTCCCCAGGAAATTTATATTTGCTCAGCAAATCTCGCAGCTCCGTCTCCACCAGGTCTATCAGCTCCTCATCCTCTGCAATGTCTATCTTGTTGAGGAAACAGACTACATAAGGAACGTTTACCTGGCGAGCCAGGAGGATGTGCTCCCTCGTCTGAGGCATGGGACCCTCATTGGCATCTACTACCAAGATGGCTCCATCCATCTGAGCTGCCCCGGTGATCATGTTCTTGATATAGTCTGCGTGGCCTGGGCAATCAACATGGGCATAGTGCCTTTTTTCCGTCTCGTACTCGATGTGGGCAATGGCAATGGTTAGTCCTCTGGCCTTCTCCTCCGGGGCATTGTCGATGGACTCAAAAGGCCGATATTGCGTCGGCCCTACCTTGGATAGTATCTTGGTTATCGCTGAAGTCAAGGTGGTCTTCCCATGATCAACGTGGCCGATCGTTCCCACGTTCACATGGGGCTTAGTCCGTTCGAAAACCTTCTTAGCCATTTCTCCCCCTTTAAATCCGTCCCCAAAGGCGATTGTCTTCAGGGAGCTAAATTTTTCCCGCCTTCTAGATCGCTGAAGCGTCAGCGAAAAGAGCCCACAGCCAGACTCGAACTGGCGACCCCGTTCTTACCAAGAACGTGCTCTACCACTGAGCTATGTGGGCCCCTTCTGGCGGGGGTAGGATTCGAACCTACGAAGCCCGAACGGGCGGCAGATTTACAGTCTGCTGGTTTTAACCACTCACCCACCCCGCCATTAGCTAAGCCCGAGAGGGGATTCGAACCCGCTAACCTGCCGATTACAAGTCGGCTGCGCTACCGTTGCGCCACTCGGGCTCGGGTCGATAAATCACGAGCCTTCGAGCTAATAGTATAAACTCGAAATAAAGGAAAGTCAAGGCTTCGGGCTACG